>DATGKG010000305.1:0-2886 GCA_035294805.1 Binataceae bacterium (SeqCode)
GAAGGCATCCTGCGATGCTTCGCGCGCGAACCGCTGCGCAGCGCGGGCGTTATCCTCCTGAGCGAGGCGGACTACGGGACGATTCGCGCCCGCAAGCGCAAGGTCGCGAGCGAACTCGCGCAGGCACTCGGGATGAGTTGCGCGTACGTTCCCGAGTTCGGACTGCTCGCTCCCAACGGTGGGATAGTCTCCTACCTCGGCAACGCAATCTTGGCGCGCGAACCGATGGAAGATGTCATCGCGATTCCGCTGCCGAAGGTGAGCGCGCGACTGCCTCGCATGCCGCGCTCCTTGGGCCATGTCACGCGCAAGGGCAACCAGGTGGCGATCGTCGCGTCCATAAAGATGCGCGGCAAAGCAATCCGGATCGCCGTCGCGCATCTCGACAGCCGCGCACATCCGAACGGGCGCGATCGTCAAATGGCCGCGATGCTCGAAGATTTCCCTTCCGACGGTCCCGCGATCTTCGGCGGCGACCTCAACACCACCACCGTCGAGCTGCTGAATCCTGACGATGCGCGAATCGTGCTGCGCGATATGCTCATCAACTCTCGCCGCTTTCGGTATCCGGAGGCACATGAACCGTTGCTCGGTCGTCTCGCCGGCGCCGGCTTCGAAACGCGTGGCGCCAATGCCGATGGTCGCGCGACTTTCACGTTCTCGCGCATGGTTCCGCCCTGGATGCGCCCGAAGCTGGACTGGCTCGCGCTACGCGAGCTGCATCCGGCGGAGGGCTCCGCCCGCGTGCTTCCTGCGCGCGCCGGCTTCTTTGCGCCTCGCGTGTCGGATCACGACTTCATCGCGGTGGATGTCGCGATCTGAGAAGCTGTCGCGATGCGATGGAACGTTTGGGTGCTCTTCCTGGTCTTCGAGACCTCGGCGTGCCTGAACCCCGGCCCCGCCGTGCTGTATGTTCTCTCGCAGGCGCTCGCGCGAGGAACGCTCGCCTCGGTGTGGGCCAATTGCGGCATACTGGCCGGCAACACCATCTACTTCATCCTGTCCGCGACCGGACTCGGCGCGATCCTGCTTGCGTCGCATAGCGTGTTCAGCGCGATTCGATGGATTGGCGCCGGTTATCTGGTCTATCTTGGCGTGAGCGCATTCATCGGAAAATCGCGGACGCTCTCGGTCGCCAAGCCCGCTGCCGCGCCGATCTCAGGGATGCGCGCTTTTTTAAACGGAATGATCCTTCAACTCTCCAGCCCCGGCGCGATCGTCTTTTTCGCCGCACTACTCCCGCAATTTGTCGATCCTTCACGCAGCGTGGCGCGTCAGGTCGGGATCCTCGCCATCACCAGCGTCTCGATCGAGTTTTGCGTACTGCTCGGCTATGGCGCGTTGGCCGGACGCATGACACGGATGGCGGCGCAGCCGCGCTTCGCCAGCCTCACCAATCGCGTCGCCGGCACCATGCTGATCTTCGCCGCAGCTCGAATCGTCTGGATGACATCGGCCTGAGCGCCAGTTCCTCTTTTCCAGCGCACTCGTCTACAATCCGCCGCGTCGTCAAGGAGAAACGTCGATGGCGTTTAACGGATTGGGACTTCATCTGGGGAATCTCTCGCGCCTCTCGGATGCGGAAAGCCGCTCCATCAGCCCGGAAAATCCTACCGGCGAGCGCGGCAAAGGCGCGATGGCGATTCCCGATCCCGCGACCAGTCCCGCACGCGAGCTGGGCCCGGGATGGAAGGTGTCGCCGTATATCATCATCAAGCAGGGCGAGACCGCGACACTCGCCGATATCACGGGCGCCGGTTGTATCCAGCAAATCTGGATGACGCCGACGGGCCCGTGGCGCGACAGCATCCTGCGATTTTACTGGGATGGTGTCGACGCGCCCGCGGTCGAATGCCCGGTCGGTGATTTCTTCGCCTGCGGATGGAACAAGTACGCGCAAGTCTCGTCGCTCGCGGTATGCGTCAATCCGGGCAGTGCGTTCAATTGCTATTGGGAGATGCCGTTTCGCAAAGCCTGCCGCATCACCATGACGAATCGCGGCGAGGCACCGATGATTCTCTTCTATCAAATCAACTACACGCTGACCGAGGTGCCTGACGATGCGGCCTACTTTCACGCGCAGTTCCGGCGCGTCAATCCGCTCCCGTACGGCGAGGTGCACACGATTCTCGATAGCGTGCGCGGTCGCGGGCATTACGTCGGTACCTACCTCGCATGGGGCGTGAACAACTCCGGATGGTGGGGCGAAGGCGAGATCAAATTTTTTCTCGATGGCGACAAGGACTTCCCGACTATCTGCGGTACCGGCACCGAGGATTATTTTTGCGGCTCGTACAACTTCGATGTCGGCAAGGAAAACGGCGGCTATCGCGAGTTCACCACGCCCTACGCGGGGCTCGCGCAGGTCATCCGGCCCGACGGGCTCTATCAGTCGCAACAGCGCTTCGGGATGTATCGATGGCACATCATGGATCCGATTCGTTTTCGCAGCGACTTGCGCGTCACGATTCAGGCGCTCGGATGGCGCGGCGATCCGCGCAAGGGCGCGCGCTTCTTGCCGCTCCAGGATGACATCGCATCGGTGGCGTATTGGTATCAGACGATTCCGGCCGCACCGTTCCCACAACTTTCATCGCGCAATTATCTGCAAATTATTTGAGTCGGAGTTTTTCTGGGAACGGGCCATTCGCGAACGGCCCGACCAGGATGTTAACGAGAGCTTCTCGCCAACGCATACCAGAACCGCAGCTAGCTACTTTTGCTCGCGGGACGCATCCAACTGCGCGAGGTCCTCGCGTGGTGGTATGTTGTTCGGCGCATCGCACGTTTTGTAAACCGGAGTGATATCTATGCCGCGACAGAGCATGCCGATATCGTCGGGCTGGTTGCAGGGCGCAGTTCTCACCTATCTGGTCAGCTTCACGA
>DATGKG010000306.1:0-4772 GCA_035294805.1 Binataceae bacterium (SeqCode)
CGCGCGCTTCGTATCGGTGCGCCCCCGCGATCGCATTCTGGAACTCGGCGCCGGATGCGGCGTCATTTCACTTGCGATTGCCGCGCTTCATCAGCCGCACGAGATCGTCGCAATCGACATTCAACCGGAACTGGTCGCGATGATTCGCCACAGCGCCGAGCTGAATGGAATTGATTCGATCCGCGCGGTCGAAGCCGACCTTCGCGCGCTGGAGGATTCGCGAGTTCCACGTGAGAGTTTCGAGGTAGTCATCGCGAATCCGCCATATCGTGCAAGCAACGCCGGCCGAAGCAGTCCGAACGCCGCGCGCCACCTCGCGAGGTCCGAGGCATCCGCGACCCTCGAGGATTTCGTCGCGGCATCCTCGCGCTGTGCACGTCGCAGAGGAAGAGTGGCATTCGTGTTTACTGCCGACCGCTCCGCAGAATTGATTACGATGCTGCGCGCGCATTGCCTGGAGCCGAAGCGGATCCGTTTTGTGCATCCTTATGTCAATGCTCCCGCGACGATGGTTCTGATCGAGGCGCGCAAGAATGGCGGCATCGAGCTGGCCATCGAACCGCCGCTGATCGTGTTCGACGCGCCGCACGCTTATTCGCGTGAGGCGCGCGAACTCCTAGGCGAAGTTGCCTCGCATTCGACGACTAAGTAGCGTCGTCGTCTCCGGACGCCGCGTCGCGGAAGGATTACTGGAGACTTTCCTGGATTGAAACCCGAAGGGGGCGCAGCCGTCGCGCAGCGACTTCCGAGGCGGAGCGAAGCGTAGTCGAGGAACAATTAGGGGAGGTCGCGATGGGTGACATGAAAACATTCGGCGTGATGCTGTTTGAGGGCTTTGAAGTCCTCGACGTGTTCGGCCCGCTCGAAGCGTTCGGCATTCTCGCATATGACGGCAAATGCCGCGTCGTCACGGTGGCGGAGCGCGCCGGCGCGGTGACCAGCGCGCAGGGACCGAAGGTGATCGCCGACTTCGGCTTCACCGAGTCGGGATTCAACGATTGCCCGCCGATCGACATCCTGCTGGTGCCGGGAGGTATCGGCACGCGGCGTGAGGTCACCAATCACACCGCGCTCGAATGGCTGATCGCACACGCGCAGAAGGCCGAAATCGTCGCGTCGGTTTGCACCGGTGCGGCGCTGCTCGCGAAGGCCGGATTGCTCGATGGGCGCCGCGCGACGAGCAACAAGCTCTCATTCAGGTGGGTGATGGAGCAGGGGCCGAAGGTGCACTGGGTGCGCGAAGCGCGATGGGTTGACGACGGCAAGTTCTCAACTTCCTCGGGCGTATCGGCCGGCATCGACATGGCGCTGGCGATCATCGCGCGTATCACCGATCTAAAGACCGCAGAGAACATCGCGATCCGGATGGAATACGAGTGGCATCGCGACGCTGGATGGGATCCCTTCGCGAAGATTCATCAACTCAAATGATCCGAATCTAGTCAGCGGCGCTTGGTGAGATCGCAGTCGCAAAAGCCTCCGCCATCTCCCGCTCATGCTCTTCCTGCGCTTGCGCGAACATCTTCAATTTTGTGAGCAGCAGGAATCCGCATACGAGTGCAAACACCGAACATACCACCACCGCGACGCGCGGCCCGGCGTGGTCGCCGAGAAATCCTACTTCCAGGCTGCCGAGCGGAGCGGTGCCGATAAACGACAACGTGTAGAGGCTCATCACGCGGCCGCGCAGCTCGTCGGAGACGAATAGCTGCAGCATCGTGTTGGTGGTCACCATGTGATGCATCAGGCCCGCGCCTATGAACATCTGCGCGATGAGCGAAATCGGCATCGAGGGCGAGACGCCGAAGACGAAGATCGCGAAGGCGGTGCAGAACATTCCGAATACAAGGTTCTGGCGCAACGCTCGCGGAGTCGCGGCGCGGGAGTTCATCGCAATTGCGCCGGCAACCGCGCCCAGTCCCTGCGCCGCCATCATGAAGCCGTAGCCGGTCGCTCCGCTGTGGAGCAGGTTTTTCGCGAACACCGGAATCAATACCGTGTACTGCATCCCGAAGCCGCTGTTAATCGCGACCAGGATCATCAGGTAGAGCGACGGCGCGTGGTGCCATACATAGTGTAGGCCTTCGCGCACGCGCCGAATCATCGAACCGCCCGCCTCGGTGACGATGTGGCGCGGGAGCTCCATTTCGAGCAGGCTCCAGATCACCGCGAGGTAGCTGACGCCGTTAAGGAAGAAGCATCCGGTCACACCGATCACTGCGATTAGAATTCCGGCGACCGCGGGGCCGATCATCCTCGCGCCGTTGAAGATCATCGAGTTCATTGCGATCGCATTGGGCAAGTCTTCGCGGCCGACCATCTCGACCACGAATGCCTGCCGGCCCGGCATATCGAACGAACTCACCAGTCCGTTGAACGCGGCGAGAAAGATCACGTACTCAACTTTTACCACGCGGGCCCACGTCAGCGCGGCGAGCACGAATGCGCTGAGCATCAGCAGCGTCTGCGCGATGACGATGAGCCGACGGCGATCGACGCGATCGACGATCGCGCCTGCGAACAGCCCCACCATGATCATCGGAAAATAGGATGCGAAGGCGACCACCCCCAACGCCATCGCGGAGTTGGTCAGTTTCAGCACCAGCCACGCCTGTGCGACCGACTGCATCCAGGTGCCGATCAGAGAGATGAGTTGTCCGACGAAGAAGAGTCGAAAATTGCGATGACGCAGCGCGCGGAAGGCCGAGAGCCTGCCATCCCACACGCTTTCGACCGATGCGTCGGTAGATTGCTCGTCGGCCTCGGCCGCTTCGATTTCAGGTACCGGATCGATGATCGAACTCCGCGCGGAATTTCCAGTTTGCCAGACCTGCGCGGTGCAAGCGAGATCGCTGGCGCGCATGCTGATTGCTATCGCGTAGCGCGGTCACTTAAGTTACACGCGATGGCGTCGGACCGGATCGAACTGCGATATCGCAATCGCGAACGCGCTTGCGCGTTGAACCTGCCTCTCGATCGCGTCCGCGTCGAGCAAGATGGCGTCGCGGTTTCCGTGCTCGTCGAGCGGCACGAGCAACGATCGGTCGTGCGCGCGATCGTCTCGAATCGTAGTGAAGACTCGATCTATCTGGAATCGATGCGCGTCTATATCGCGACCGGATTTCCCGCTGATGCGCCCGCGCGATTTTTCAAGCATGGCTATCAATCGTGGAGCCGATCGCATCCGATCGCGGTTGGGACCTATACGCATCGGCGCGACGGTCTGAGCCGCATCGCGAAAGTGAATCATCAAAGCGAGGTCAGCCGCCCGCAGGATGCGCCGGAAGGCGCGACCTCGGAGCTGTTCACAATCATCGAAAGTGAGTCCTCGCGCGAGCGCTTCATAGCGGGCTTCATCGATGCGTCGCATCAGCTGACGACCATCACGGTGCGGACGCCGAATGTGGTCATGGCGCGTGCGCTGCTCGACGACGTGGTGTTGGCCGCCGGCGAAGAACGTGAAATCGAACCGCTCGCATTCTGGCGATCGGAGGACAGCGCGGCGCGGATGGCGTCGCGGTTCGCCGCGATGATAGGCGATACGATGCACGCACGGATCAGCGCTCCGTACCAGCGCGGATGGTGCTCCTGGTATCACTATTTCCACGCCATTACCGAAGACGCGCTGCGCAGCAACCTCCGCGCGCTGCGCGACTTGCGGTCGGAGTATCCGATCGAAGTCGTACAGCTCGACGATGGATATCAAGCGGCGCTCGGCGACTGGGATCGCACCAACGGGAAGTTCCCGAGCGGACTTAAAAGCCTCGCCGCTTCGATTCGCGAGGCCGGTTTCATCGCGGGAATCTGGACTGCGCCGTTTCTGGCCGCGCGCGATTCGCAACTGATGCGCGAACATCCTGATTGGTTCATCAAGCTTGATCAGATGAACGCACAGCCATTGCGAGCCGCGTACAATCCCAACTGGACTGCGAGCGACGACAAGTACGCGTATGCGCTCGATCCGGGCCATCCGGAGTTCGCGGAGCATTTGGAACGATTGTTCCGAAAGCTGGTCGGCGATTTTGGATATCAATATTTGAAGTTGGATTTCCTATACGCAGCGGCAGCAGAGGGAATCCGTCACGATCGCTCGCTGACGCGCGCGCAGACGCTACGTCGTGGGCTGGAGGC
This sequence comes from Binataceae bacterium (SeqCode), assembly GCA_035294805.1. GTDB lineage: Bacteria > Desulfobacterota > Binatia > Binatales > Binataceae > DATGKG01. Next base: position 4,132 of record DATGKG010000306.1, read on the forward strand.
GATTCGGCGCGGCGCGGGGGAGCATCCGTTCATCCTCGGATGCGGATGTCCGCTTGGCCAGGCGGTCGGTATCGTCGATGGGATGCGCGTTGGTCCGGATGTCGCACCATTTTGGGGCTCGAACGCCAACGCCGCTGGCGAGCCCGGGACCGCGCTCGCTATCGATGCGATCCTCGCGCGCAGCTTCATGCATCGGCGCTGGTGGCTCAACGATCCGGATTGCCTGATGCTCCGCGCGAAGGAGACCCAGCTTTCGAACGACGAGCGCGAGGCTCTCGCGTGGACCATTGCGGCGTCAGGGGGGATGCTGCTCATTTCCGACGACATGAGCCTGCTCGATGCGGAGAGCGCGCGATTGTTTCAGGAGGTTGCGCGTATCGGTGCCGAGCTCGATGGGGCTTCCAGAGCCGAACCACCGTTGTCGGTGGATATGATGAATTCGTCGCCGGTGCGGATTCTCTCGAAGAAGAAAGGCGACGAAATGATCAGTCTTTTTCTGAACACGAGTGATGCGCCGCAACGCGTCGAGGCTTTGAATTCGGAACTTCCTCCGCATTGCACGCGCATCATCAAAATCCCGAGTCGCTGAACTGCCGGACGCGGCGCATGATCGCGCGACGCGCCCGGCGAAGGTCAACTAG
>DATGKG010000307.1:0-5682 GCA_035294805.1 Binataceae bacterium (SeqCode)
CAGGAACTGAGCGCAGAAGACGGCGCGACGCTCGCCGACGATATTCGCGCGCTAAACGAAACCGATCGCGCGCGCGTGCTGACGCTGGTCGCGGCGCTCGGCGTCGATCCCGAAAGAGTCCTCGTGTCACAGTCGCCCTCGCCGGGCGAGGCGCGCAAGCTCAAGCTGGCCTTCGGCCTCGGCACGCAGGTGTGGGCGATGGTGCTGGATGAGCCGACCAACCATCTCGATATCCCTGCGATCGAGCGGCTTGAGGAAGCATTCGCCAAGTATCCGGGTGCGCTGGTGATGGTCACGCACGACGACGCGCTCGCGCGAAGGTGCACCTCGATTCAGTGGAAGCTCGCGAATGGCATAGTGATCCCATCGTCGATGTAGGCGATATCCTTGGTTCGTCATGTTGAGAACCGATAACTTGGAGGTGCAGGAAAAGAGATGAAGGCGAAAGTGAAAAACCCTGTCCCCCGCACGCGGAAGAAAGCCGTTGCGAGAAAGCCCGCGAAATCGGCCAATGGACGTTCGTCTCCACACGGTTTTCGAGCCGTCGAAGGCGAATGGCTTGAGAAGCATCCTGAGAAACTTCGACCTCATATCGGCGAATACGTCGTGGTCGAAGGCCGCCGGATCGTCGCGCACAGCAAGGACGCGGCGGAGGCCATAAAAGTGGCGACGCGCAAAGGCGTAAAGATTCCGTTTATTTTCTTTGTTCCTCCGCCACTGCCGAAGAACACTTACTGGATCGGTCCGTGAGCCGTGGTCACGGCGGTCGCCTACACCCATTCGTTTGCGTACCTGTCGGACCGTGATTCTGGAAAGTTATTTTCTGGATTGCGGTTGGCGATTTCCTCTCCAGAGAAGCGCGTGCGCACCGTCGATACGGTCGCACAACTCGATACTGGCTCGGACTTCTCCATCTTCGATGGGCAGCTTTTGGTTGGCGCTCTCGGAATCGATCTCATGGACGGTCCTGTGATCCTCCTGGCATCCAGCGGAGGCTTTTCGATAACCGGCCGCATTCATCCGATCGAGATTCTTCATCCCGACCTCGGCCGCTTTACGCTCGATGCCGCGATCAGCACAGTTCCTATCCGACGCAACCTGCTGGGACACGATTTCTTTCAGCGCATCCAGATCGGATTTCGCGAGTTCCATCGTACCTTCCTGATCACCGCCGCGCCCTGACGATCGGCCTCGCTCGCGGGCGTTGAAAACCCTCCCCTCGGTCTGGTTAAAGTCTGGTGATCGATATAGCGCCCGCGCTCATATCGATAACTGCGACAACCGGAGCTGCGATGGACCAACAAATCACCCGCCCCATCTTGTGGAACGTGCCCGACGCCTTCGTCGTGATCATGTATGCGCTAACGGCGCTATGGACCGCGGCGATCATCTACGCGGTGTGGCGATGGTATCGCGTCGTGACGCTGGGGCAGGCCGAGCAGGGCCGCTTCGATCAGCTTCCGCGCCGGCTCATCCTCGCGCTGCGCGATTCGTTCGGGCAGGGCGTCGTCATCCGCGAGACCTGGGGCTGGATGCACTACTCGTTCTATGTCGCATTCGTCGGGCTCTTCATCGGCACGGTGATCGTTCTTATCAATGACCCGAGCTTCGGACCGATCACGCCGGTGCAGATGGTGCTGAAGAAGCTCGGCATCCCGGTTTTTTTCTACTACGGCGATTTCTACCTGATTTACAAGGCCGCGATGGATACTTTCTTCCTCCTGCTGATCCTCGGCGTGTTCGCGGAAGGTGCGCGACGCGCATTTCGGCGTCCCGCGATTCTCAGCGCACCGCCACAAGACAAAATCATCGACAATCTCGAGAATCGCCTCGGCTACGAAATTCCGATGCTGCTGATGGTGCTCGTTGCGATCACCGGCCTGATGCTCGAAGGCGCGCGCATCAACGCACAGCATCCGGACTTCACCGAATGGGCATACATCGGGCGGCAGGTCGCGAAGATGGAAGGGGCGATCGGCGCCGGTCTGATGTATCATCGCATCCTCTGGATCGTTCACGTCATCCTCGTGTTCGGCCTGCTGTTCTGCTTCCCCTTCAGCAAGCTGCGCCATCTGTTCTTCGCGCCGACCAATCTTTTCTTCCGCAACCTGAAGCCGCGCGGACGACTCGCGCCGATCAAGGATTTCGAGAATGCCGAAACCTTCGGCGTCTCGCAGATCGAACAGTACGGATGGAAGACGCTGCTCGATATGGCGTCATGCCTCGAATGCGGCCGCTGCACCATCAACTGTCCCACCTTCAACACCGGCAAGACGCTCAATCCGAAATATCTGGTCGTGGAGCAGCGTGAGCATCTTCTGGATAAGGCGCCGTTCCTCCTCGCTCAGAAGAACGCGGCGAAAAACGGCAGTGGCGAGCTGCCGCAATATACCGGTCCCGACATGATCACCGAGGTCGCGACCGAGACTGCGGTATGGGAGTGCACGACCTGCGGATGGTGCGAGGAAGGTTGCCCGGTCGGTATCGAGCACATCCAGCGCATCGTCGATATGCGCCGCTACGACGTGCTGATGGAATCGCGCTTCCCGCAGGAGGTGACCAGCGCATTCAAGGGGATCGAGAATCAGGGCAATCCGTGGGGCATCGCGGCGGAGAAGCGCGACGAATGGGCGAAGGGTCTCGACATTCCGCAGATGGCCGAGCTGGAAGATCCCAGCGACATCGACGTGCTGTACTGGGTCGGATGCGCGGGGTCCTTCGATGAGCGCAATCAGAAGGTCAGCAAATCTTTCGCGGGCTTGATGAAACAGGCGGGCGTAAAATTCGCCATTTTGGGCAAGGAGGAAACCTGCACCGGCGATCCCGCGCGCCGGCTCGGCAACGAATATCTATACGCGACCGTGGCGGCGCAAAACGTCGAGACGCTCAATCGTTACAAGCCGCGCCGCATCATCACGCAATGCCCGCATTGCTTCCACAATCTGAAGAACGAGTATCCGGACTTCGGCGGCGACTATCAGGTCATGCACGAGGCGGAATTCCTCGACGAGCTGATCAAGGCCGGACGCCTGAAGCCGCGCCATGCGATCAACGAGCGCATCACGTATCACGATCCATGCTACATGGCGCGGCACAATCGCCAATGGGACGGCGCCCGCAACGCGCTGCGTGCGATTCCGGGCGCTGAGGTCGAGGACGTCGATCAGTCGAAGAATCGTACCTTTTGTTGCGGCGCGGGCGGCGGATGCATGTGGAAGGAAGAGCACGAGGGCACCCGCATCAACCAGAAGCGCTTCGATCAGATTAGCGTCGCGAATCCGAAGACGCTCGCAGTCGGATGCCCCTTCTGCATGACGATGATGGAAGACGCGCTGAAGTCGCGCTCACTCGAGGATCAGATGCGGGTGCGCGACCTCATCGAGATCGTGGCGGAATCCACCGAACCCTCGAACAAGTAGAAATGTCCGCATCATCGGAAACCGGCGTGACGCTCCATCCACTCAATCATCGGTTCGAGTGGACGCCGATTGTCGGGCCGTTTCGAAGGATTACCGATGCGCAGGCGCGATCGTTCAATGAACAAGGATTCTTTGCGCTCGAGGATGCCATCGATCGCGAGACCGTCGCGCGCGTGATTGCCGAGATCGATCCGCGCGAGGCCAAGATGGAGGAGTTCGTGCGCGCGCAGCCCGGCCGCCGCCTCATGATCTCCGAGGCCGACGGCATCAGCTTCACTATTCATCTGGTGCGCCGCTCGCAATTCATGCGCGAGTTTTCCGCTTCGCAAGTCTTCGCCGACTTATGTCACGATCTCATTGGGCCGGACGTGCGGCTCTACTGGGATCAGGCGGTCTACAAGAAGCCGGAATACCCGAAACATTTTCCGTGGCATCAGGACAACGGCTACACTTTCATCGAACCGCAGGCGTATCTGACCTGCTGGATCGCGCTGACTGATGCGACTACCGATAACGGATGTCCGTGGGTGATTCCCGGCGGCCATCTGCACGGGACGCTCAAGCATCGCGCGAGCGAGACCGGTTACGTATGCCGCGAGGATGACGGTCCCGAGGCGACGCCGGTTCCCGTTCGCGTCGGCGGCATCGTGGTGTTTTCATCGCTGACGCCGCATCGCACTGGTCCGAATGTCACCAAGGACGTGCGCAAGACCTACATCCTGCAGTATGCGCCTGAGGGTGCGCGCATTGCGCCGGGCACGCCGGCCTCGCCCGCAGTGACGCCTGGCGCGTTATGCGACGCACCGGATCGTCAGTATCCCATCTTGAAGGACGGCCATCGTGTCCGGCCCCCTGTTGTCGAGTAGCTACTTCTTCATATCCGAAAGGAAATCCAGGATCGCGGCATTCACCTCGCGAGGTTTTTCCTGCTGCGTCCAATGGCCGGAGCCCTTGATGAGCACTGTCTTGCGCAAGTTCGGCACCCATGTCGTCATGCCCTCAGCCATCTCGGGGCGCAGCACCACGTCGAGTTCCGCGGTGATCATCAGCGCGGGCTGATTGACTTTCTGCGTGAGGTTCGCGCTCTCCTCCCAATTGCGATCGATGTTGCGATACCAGTTCAGTCCGCCTCGAAAGCCGGTCTTCTCGAATGCCTTCACGAACACGTCGAAATCTTCGTCGGTGAGGAATTTTCCGTGGGACGCGTCCACGAGGCGATCGAGGATGCCGCCGCCAGCCTGCCCGAAGACGCCCGGCGGCGCTTTGCGAATTTCCTCCGCGGTGAGGTTGGGCGGATCCTGATAGAAGCCGCGCAGCGTGCGACGCACGTCGCGCTCGAGTTCCTTTTCGGCGACGCCCGGTTCCTGGAAATACAGAATGTAGTGGAATCCGCCCGCTGCCATCGCGCGCATCAACTCGGTCGGCTTCATCGGCGGGCGTGCCATGAAGGGAGTATTGATGCCGATCACGCGCTCGATGCGCTCGGGATACATCATCGGCGCGTTCCAGGCCGTCAAGCCGCCCCAGTCGTGGCCGACGATGACGCATTTGTCGATACCAAGCGCGTCGAGCATCCCGATGATGTCGGCGACGATATTCCTTTGTGTGTAGGCTTCGATCGGCAGCGGACAATCGGTGTCGCCGTAGCCGCGCTGATCGGGAGCGATCGCACGAAAGCCGGCCTCGGCGAGCACGCGAATCTGATGCCGCCATGAGTACCAGAGTTCCGGGAAGCCATGGCACATGACGACGGGAAATCCTTCGCCGGCTTCGACCAGATGCATTTTGATCCCGTTGGTATTTACGAATCGGTGTTTGAGCTCGGACATTTTAAATTTCCCTCGACTCCGCTTCGCCCCGCCTCGGGAGCGCTGCGCCGCGGCGCTGCGCGCTCCCTTTCGGGACTCGTGCGAAGTATCGCCGTATTTTTCGTCGTTCCTTTATCCGCGGATGAAGATTTTTCAACAGGTCTCGATCATGCGGAATTCGATCGGGCCACGCCAGAGCGCATCCTTTTTTGTTTGCTCACCCCTTCTATAATGTTCCGTGTTAATCCCTGTCTCCGCTTTTCCCCGAATTCGCGTTGACATTAATTTCCCATCAACCATATCCTGTCGAGAATCAGATCGGTCCAAAACCCCCCGGAGGATTAGTATCAAATGAATCGCGATTTCGAATTTAAACAGCTGCTGCGCGCGTATCGCGGCGGCATCATCAGCGAGGCCGCTTTCGAATCCGAAATGGCCAAACTCGAAGGCCACTA
>DATGKG010000308.1:0-2799 GCA_035294805.1 Binataceae bacterium (SeqCode)
GTCGCGCTGAATTTCGGAGAGGTATCGGAGCGGGCGCTGAAACAGTATCCGGTCGCCAGCGATGCTGACGTTCTTACGCAATGCGCATTTCTCTTCGGCGATACGCAGTTCACCTACGGCGCGCGAGGCATCGCCCAGGCAAATTCCGCGCGAGGCTTCCCGACCTACCGCTATTTGTTCGCGCGCCGGCGCGGCGACGGTGGCGTTACGCCGAAACATGGCGAGGAAGTACCGTACGTCTTCGGCAGGATCACGGAAAACGCGCGCGATAAGGCGCTATCTGAAACGATGATGGATGCGTGGGTACGTTTCGCCGCCACCGGCGATCCGAATGGCGCGAACCTGCCGAATTGGCCGCGTTACGATGCGAACAGCGATTGCTACTTCGAATTCGGCGACGAGCTTCGCGTCGGCAACTCCTGGCGCGCCGCGCAAATGGATTTCCTCGACGCCTACTTCGACACTAAGTGAGTCTCTTCACGTCTCCAAGCAAATTCAGGATGGCGCGCCAGTCGCGATCCGATTTCAGCTCCGGCAGTTGGGCGACCTTATCAGCCACCCAGTCCTGCACCTCCGCGGCCGCAGGAGCCATTTTGGGCGCGAGGCCCGCTTCGGCGACCGTGGCGGCCACCTCGCGTAGCTCTGCTGCGCGACGCCGCCCGTGCTGGAGCACGCGACCCGTCATATAAGCGGCGCGCTTTTCCCAATCGGTGCCGGGGAAGCTGCGATTGAGCGAATCTATGATGTCGTCCTCGATGCCGTACCTGCGCGCAGTGACGAAGCATTCGATGACCAGCGCCTCGATACCTTTGATCATAATGCTGCGGCACATCTTGATCGCCGAGGCCTTACCGATCGCGCTCGCGACAATCTGAAGGCTCATTCCCGCGGGACGCAGAATTGCAGCGAGCTCCTCGGCACGCGGGCCGGCGAGGAGAATTTCGACCGCAATACCCGACGGACCCACCGGAGCCATTACCGCGCCTTCGACGTACGCGGCGCCGGAGCGCTCGATCGCTTCTGCGCTGATGCGTTTGGTACTGGGCGAGACCGAATTGACATCGAAGAAGAATTGTTCAGACTTCAGATAGCGAGATGCTTCTTCGGCCACCTTGCAGGAGGCATTCGCTGTCACCGCGGACAGGATGATGTCAGCCTGGCGGCAGGCTTCCTCGAATGATGAGCATTCCACGATCTCCATCGAAGCGATCTTCTCGCGAACTGCCGGAGCTGCCGCCGGATCCGTCAGGAGCGCGTCGTAACCGGCCACCTCGAAGATCCCTGATGCTTGGAGGCCCTTGGCGAACACTCCACCCGCTTCACCGAGACCTATCACCGCGATTCGTCGTCGACCGTGACTGTGTGCCATCGGTTTCTCCTGACTAGAGCTAGCGACGCATGAGCGAAGGGTCGGCGAGCACCGGATGTTGCCCGCGCACCGGATTCGCCACCGCCTCTTCCAGGCCCGTCGCGCCTTTCCATTCGGCGGCCGGCCGTACTGCTCCATCTGCGCCGATTCGGTCGATGCCCCAATAGATTTCCAGATTGTGTCCGTCAGGATCGGTGAACTCGACGGCGATTTGCACACCGGCGCGGCGGCGTCCTTCGAAAACGATCGGCACGCCCTGCGCGCGAAGGTGATCTCGGACCCGAAAGACCTCGTCGAGCGACGCGACCTCGAACGCGAAATGATGAAGGTCGCAGCCGGCTGCGCCTTCCTTGAGCCCGCCGACCAGCGCCACTCCATGATGGTCGGGATTGAAGCGTAAAAAGACCATTCCGCCCGGCATCATGTCCTCGGGATAGACATCAGACACCTTGAGTCCGAGCACCTTGACATAGAAATCAGTCGAGCGCTGCAAGTCCGAAACACGAATGACGACGTGGCCGAGCTTCTGAATCTCGAATGGAGGCGCATCGGAAGCAGCGGTGTTTTTCAATTTCACGATGTCAATTGGCATGATGACCACCCTATGACTGTAGGACAGCAGCCTGCGCGGGGCCGCGCGCTCGCGTACGAGAGGAAAAGTCGTGCCACAATCTGAGATAACCAGCGCAAGTCGGCCGCGCAACCACTCGGATACGAAACGTACCGGTGCCACATCAGTTTCCCACAGAAATTGGCGACAATTCGCAGTTATGGCTGGAGATTCTCTATCATCGAGGACGGAGTCGAGGAGTATTCGGGCTCAGGCGGCCTACGGGTAAGCGCAACCCTCTCGTCGTCTCGGAGGGTCCCGAAGTGAGGCGCGGCGATACAGATCAGTAGCTCGGCTTGGTCGGGAATGGGGTGAGCTGAAGCTCGTGGGTCCAGCATGATCGATCCTGGGTGTGCAGATAGTAAAACGCCTCAGCGATCTTTACCGGATTCATCACGATATCGGGTCGCTTCTGAGCCATCGGCAGCGCTCGAGTTCCGGGTGAGTCGATCAAACCGTCGATGATCACGTTCGCAACGTGCACGCCGTGCTCGGAGTACTCCTCGGTGAGTACCTGCGCCAGCGTGCGCATCATGACTCTTGGATAGTATAGCGACTGCCCAGTCATTCGCTTGCGCCCGCGCAGCGAGCTTGAGTTATTACTGATGAAGAACGAACCTTGGCCTTTTTGTCGCATGGATGGGAGCACTGGCGACGAGAAACGGCCCACGGCTGGAGATACGCTGCGCTGTATCGAACATCTCCACCGGGATGTATTCGAGTAATTCTTTATCAGGAGGAAGTTCGCGACCCTCCAGATAACCCGCGTTGTAGACCAAAACGTCCGGATCCTCAGCTTCGCGACGGATGGTGGCGAACG
>DATGKG010000309.1:0-11109 GCA_035294805.1 Binataceae bacterium (SeqCode)
CGTCAAGCTGCTCGCGCCATTGCGGGGCAAGGTCAATCTGATTTTCTTCAACGCCTTCGAGGGCTCGGGCTTCGCCACCAGCTCTCGCCCTACGGTCGAGGACTTTCAAGCGATTCTGCGCAAGGGTAACCTGACCGCGACGATTCGCGAGAGCAGGGGACTCGATATCGCGGCAGCCTGCGGCCAGTTGTATGCAGAACAAGCCGCAGCGACTTGACGAAAGCGGACAACTCATTTGGCCAAAAACATTCTAGGTGTGATCGGCGGCAGCGGTTTCTATCAGATGCCGGGCCTCGACGATGTGAAGCAGGTCGAGCTGAGCACGCCGTTCGGCGCGCCCTCGGATCCCTTCATCACCGGACGCATCGGCGACCTCGAGGTGGTGTTCCTCGCGCGCCACGGCAAAGGCCATCGGATTCTGCCCAGCGAGCTGAACTACCGCGCTAACATCTATGGAATGAAGCTGCTGGGCGTCGATCATCTGCTCTCGGTCAGCACCGCCGGCAGTATGAAGGAAGCGATCAAGCCCGGCGACCTCGTGGCGCCGAATCAGTTTCTCGATCATACGCACAAGCGGCCCGCGACGTTTTTCGGCGACGGCATCGTCGCGCACGTTTCGATGGCCGATCCGGTATGCGCCGACCTCGCGCGCGATCTCACTAAGGCCAGCCGCGATGCGGGCGCGACGATTCATGAGGGCGGCACGTACCTATGTATCGAAGGGCCGCAATTTTCCAGCCGCGCGGAGTCGAACCTGTATAGAAGTTGGGGCGTCGACGTGATCAGCATGACCGCGATGCAGGAGGCGCGCCTCGCGAAGGAGGCCGAGCTCTGCTACGCGACGCTGGTGCTGGTGACCGACTACGATTGCTGGCATCAGTCGGTGAAAGCGGTTGATATCGGCGAGATCCTCGCGGTGATGCGCGCCAATGTGGAACTTGCGCAGCGCGCGGTGAAGAACCTTGCGATGGCCGTCGCGAAGCGCGATCGCACCTGCACCTGCGGTAGTTCGCTCAAAGACTCCATCATCACCGATCGCGCGGTGATTCCGCTCAAGCGCATCGCGGACCTGCGTCCGATTATCGGCAAGTATCTCTAACCGGAGAATCGAAGCATCGCATGGGAATCGTGGTCGTAGGTTCGGTGGCATATGACACGGTCGAAACGGCGAATGGCCGCCGCGACGATGCGCTCGGCGGCGCCGCGACGTTCTTTTCGATCGCCGCGCGCTTCTTCGCACCGGTCAGCATCGTCGGCGTCATCGGCAAGGATTTCAAAGCCGAGCACGAGCGGATGCTGTCCGAGCGCGGCATCGACATCCGCGCGCTGGAGCGCCGCGAGGGTAAGACTTTCCATTGGCACGGCCGCTATCATGAGGACATGAACAAGCGCGACACCATCAGCCTCGCGCTCAACGTCTTCGATGGTTTCAATCCGACGCTGCTGCCCGACCAGCAACGTTGCGATTATCTCTTTCTCGCCAACATTTCGCCGGAGCTGCAATATCGGGTGCTAACGCAGGTCACCAGCCCGAAGCTGGTCGCGGCCGACACGATGGATTTCTGGATTCAAAATGCTCGGCCACATCTGACGCGCCTGCTCGAACGGCTCGATATCCTCACCGTCAATGACGAGGAAGCGCGGATGCTGAGCGGCGAGCACAATCTGGTCAAGGCGGGCCGCGCGATTCTGAAGATGGGGCCGAAGAGCGTGCTGGTGAAGCGCGGCGAGTATGGCGTCCTGCAATTCAGTAAGGAGGGGATGTTCGCGGTGCCCGCGTACCCGCTCGAGGAAGTCGTCGACCCCACCGGAGCAGGCGACACCTTCGCGGGCGGGCTGATGGGATTTCTCGCGCGGCAGGGGCGGCTTAACGAATCAATTCTCCGCACCGCGGTCGTTTACGGCACCGTAATGGCATCGTACACGGTAGAAAAATTCTCAATGGACCGGCTGCTCGAACTGACATGGGAAGAGATCGACCATCGCTATCGCGCGTTTATCGAGTTGACCGATTCGCATTCGAACCGATGGAACTCTCCATCGTGATTCCGCTCTTCAACGAGCGCGGCAATCTCGGCCCGCTCCACGAAGAGCTGAAAAACATCCTCGCCAACATGGGCTCGCACGAAATCATCTTCATCGATGACGGCAGCACCGACGGCAGCGCCGACGAATTGCGACGCATCAAGGAATCGGATTCGAATGTGCGCGTGATTCGCCTGGCGAAGAACACCGGCCAGACCGCGGCATTGCAATGCGGATTTTCCAATTCGCGTGGCGATATCGTCGTCGCGCTCGATGGCGACGGCGAGAACGATCCCGCCGACGTCCCGCGCCTGGTCGCGAAGCTTCGCGAAGGCTACGACCTCGTCAGCGGATGGCGCACGCAACGGTGGCACAATGAGGCGATCACGCGGCGATTCCCCTCGATGGCGGCGAACACGCTCATCTCGCGCATCACCGGCACCGCGCTCCATGACTACGGATGCACGCTGAAGGCATATCGCGGCGACCTCGCGCGGAGCCTCGCGCTGTATGGCGAGATGCATCGCTTCGTGCCGGCGATCGCGGCCGAGCAGGGCGCGCGCATCGCGGAGCTGGAGGTAAACTTCCGCCCGCGCCGCGCGGGCGCATCGAAGTACGGTCCGGGCCGCATCATTCGAACTTTCCTGGACCTGATGACGGTAAAATTTCTCTCCAGCTACTCGACGCGTCCGATCCAGGTGTTCGGCGCAATCGGATTGCTGTTCGGGAGCCTCGGGACGCTCTGGATGGCACTGCTGGTGTCCGAGAAGGTTCTTCTCGGCTACCATTTGGCGGATCGGCCTGCGCTGCTGCTCGCCGTGCTGCTGGTGATGGTGGGCGTGCAGTTCGTAAGCCTCGGGCTGATCGGCGAGATGGTGGCGCGCACGTATCATGAATCGCAGCGCAAGCCGATTTATCTCATCAAGGAAGAATTCTAGGACGCATTTATGAATATCGCGGTAATTGGAACCGGCTATGTCGGCCTGGTCAGCGGCACCTGCTATGCCGAGAGCGGCAACGAGGTGATCTGCGTCGATATCGACAAGGCGCGCATCGCGGAACTCAACGAGGGCAAGGTACCGATCTACGAGCCCGGCCTCGAGGAGTTGGTGCGGCGCAATCGCGACGAGGCGCGCCTGAGCTTCACCATCGACACAGCGGAAGCAGTCAGCAATTCGATGATTTCCTTCATCGCGGTCGGCACTCCGATGAGCAAGGACGGCGCGGCGGATTTGAGCGGCGTGATGAAGGCCGCCGAGAGCATCGCGAAGGCGGTCACCGGATATCACATCATATGCGTGAAGAGCACCGTGCCGGTCGGCACCAACGACAAGGTGCGCGAGATCGTCGCGCGCTTTTCGAAACACAAGATCGATGTCTGTTCGGTTCCCGAATTTCTCAAAGAAGGTTCCGCGATCGAGGACTTCATGCGGCCGGACCGCGTCGTCATCGGCAGTCTCAGCGATCAGGCGACCGCGATATTGCGCGAGTTACATGCGCCCTTCACACGCACCGACAATCCGATCCTCGTGATGGATCCGAAGTCGGCCGAGATGACGAAATATGCGTGCAACGCGATGCTGGCGCTGAGGATTTCCTTCATCAACGACATCGCCAGTCTGTGCGAGGCGGTGGGCGCGGAGATCAATCACGTGCGGCGCGGGCTCGGCACCGATCGGAGAATCGGGTCGTCGTTTCTGTTCCCCGGCGTCGGCTATGGCGGTTCATGCTTTCCGAAGGATGTGCAGGCGCTCATTCATACTGCGGGCGAAAATGGACTCGACTTCGGCCTGCTGCAGGCCGCGGAGGACGTAAATACACATCAGAAGCGCCGTCTCGTTGACCGCGTGAAGGAACACTTCGGCAAGGACCTCACGGGGCGCACCTTCGCGGTATGGGGACTCGCGTTTAAGCCGCGCACCGACGACATGCGCGAAGCGCCGTCGCTGGTCGTCGTCGAGGAGCTGCTCAAGGCGGGCGCCACGGTGCGCGCGCACGATCCCGAGGCGCTGGAAAACGCTCGGCGTATCTTCGGCAACAGGATCAGCTATCATAAGACCAACTACGAGGCGCTGGCCGGAGCCGATGCGTTGATTATCCTGACCGAATGGAACGAGTTTCGGCATCCGAACTTTCAGCGCATTCGATCGATGCTGAAAGAGCCGGTGATTTTCGACGGACGCAATCTCTATGAGCCCGACCTCATCAAGGCACTCGAGTTCAAATACTACTCGATCGGCCGGCGGCCGGTTTAGCAGGACGTTGAAACGAAAGAATCGAACTGTGAGTGGCCACCTCATGTTCAACGCCCTGCGAAAAGATGGCTGCATTCCTTCAGCTCTCCCCCTCTGGGGGAGATTACTGTGGGGGAAGCAGGCTGTGAAAATCCTTTTTCAACAGCCTGCCAGGGACGCACTCACGCAATGAAGATTCTTGTCACCGGCGGCGCCGGCTTTATCGGCTCGCATACCGTCGATGCGCTGGTCGCCACCGGTAATCATCAGGTTGCGATCATCGACAATCTGAGCGCCGGCAAGCGGCATCAAGTGAATTCCGCCGCCAAGTTTCATGAGATCGACTTGCGCGATGCAGATGCGGTGCGGCGCGCGATCGAAGCGGAGACGCCCGAGGTCATCGTGCATCTCGCCGCGCAGATGGATGTGCGCCGCTCGGTGGCCGATCCTTCTTACGATGCGCAAGTTAACATCATCGGATTTCTCAACCTGATCGAATCGGCGCGCCAACACGGACTGCGGCGCGTGGTTTTTTCTTCGACCGGCGGCGCGATATATGGCGAACAAGAAGCGTTTCCCGCGTCCGAAGAGCATCCGCTGCATCCGGTGAGTCCCTACGGCATCACGAAGCTGGCAACCGAGGCATATTTGTTTTTCTACAAGGTTCAGTACGGCATCGAGTACACGGCGCTGCGTTTTGGAAATGTCTACGGACCGCGCCAGGATCCGCATGGCGAGGCGGGCGTGGTCGCGATTTTCTGCGGACGGATGCTGGAAGGACAGCCCTGCACAATTTTCGGTGACGGCAAGCAAACCCGTGACTATGTTTTTGTGGGCGACGTGGTCCGCGCAAACGTGGCAGCGGCTGCCAGCAACGTCTCAGGCGCGATCAACATAGGCACGGGCATCGAGACCAGTGTGAACGACCTCTATCATACGCTCGGCACCGTAGCCGATGTGACCCGCGCGCCCGAGTACGCGCCTGCACGCCCGGGTGAGCAGAGCCGCTCGGTGATTTCGCCAGCGCGCGCCGCGCAGCTTCTCAATTGGCGTCCGCAGATCGACCTCGCGCACGGCCTCGACCAAACCTTCAGCTACTTCAAAGAACGCCGGGGCAAATCCTGATTCGCAATGACTGACGCTTCTCTCATTCGGAATTTTTCCATCATCGCACATATCGATCATGGCAAGTCGACGCTCGCCGATCGGCTCTTGGAGCGCACCGGCGCGCTCTCGAAGCGCGAACGCAAGGACCAATTCCTCGATTCGATGGACCTCGAACGCGAGCGCGGTATCACCATCAAGGCGCGCTCGGTGCGGCTCAACTACACCGCCAAGGACGGCCGCACCTACATTTTGAATCTTATAGATACTCCGGGGCACGTCGATTTCGCGTACGAAGTTTCGCGCAGCCTCGCCGCGTGCGAAGGCGCGCTGCTGGTCGTCGATGCGAGCCAGGGCGTCGAGGCACAAACCCTCGCCAACGTCTACATGGCACTCGATCACGGACTCGAAATAATTCCGGTCATCAACAAAATTGATTTGCCGGGCGCCGATGTCGCGCGCACCAAGCATCAGATTGAGGAGACTATCGGGCTGAGCGCCGAGGACGCGATCCTGGCCAGCGCGAAGGAGGGCGTCGGCATCGACGATGTCCTCGAGGCGATTGTCACGCGCATTCCTGCGCCCAAAGTTCCCGCTGACACCAGGCCGCGCGCGCTGATTTTCGATAGCTGGTACGACGTATACGAGGGCGTCATCGGCCTGATGCGCGTGATGGGCGGCGAGTTTCGCAAAGGCATGAAAGTTCGCCTGATGGGTACCGCGAAGGACGGCGAGGTGATGCGACTGGGGCATTTCACGCCGCATGAGGCCGCCGCCGAGTCGCTCGGCCCCGGCGAGGTCGGCTTCGTCGTCGCGAATATCAAGAGCGTGCAGGATATGCGCGTGGGCGACACGCTGACCGACGCCGAGAATCCCGCCGACAAGCCGCTGGAAGGTTTCAAGGAACTGAAGCCGATGGTGTTCGCCGGGCTCTATCCGACCGAGGCGAATCAGTATCCCGCGCTGCGCGATGCGATCGACAAGTTGCGCCTCAACGACGCGAGCTTCATTTGCGAGGCGGAAAATTCGCAGGCTCTCGGCTTCGGTTTCCGCGCGGGCTTTCTCGGCCTCCTTCATATGGAGATCACGCAGGAGCGGCTGGAACGCGAGCACGGCATCAACCTGATCGTCACGGCGCCGACGGTCGAATATCAGGTCCGCACCACCGACGGCGAAGTGACGATGGTGGATAATCCCTCGCGCCTGCCTGACGAGGGGCGTATCGAGGCGATCGAGGAGCCGTTCATCCTCGCATCGATTCACATGCCCGACGAGTACCTCGGCGCGGTAATGGCGTTATGCGAGGATCGCCGGGGTCTTCAGCGCGATTTGAAATATCTCGATGAGCATCGCGTGATACTGCATTACGAGCTGCCGCTGGCGGAGATCGTGTTCGATTTTTATGATCGCCTGAAGTCGGTCAGCCGTGGTTACGCCTCGCTCGACTATGAACTTATGGACTTCCGCGCGGGACCTCTGGTTAAATTGGATATCCGCATCAACGGCGAGGTTATCGACGCGCTCTCGATAATCGTGCATCGTGATAAGGCCTACGATCGCGGGCGTGCGTTGTGCGAAAAGATGCGCCAGTTCATCCCGCGCCAGATGTTCGATATCGCGATTCAGGCCAGTATCGGCGCCAAAATCATCGCGCGAGAGAGCGTCAAGGCGCTGCGCAAGAACGTCACCGCGAAATGCTATGGCGGTGACATCACGCGCAAACGCAAGCTCCTCGAAAAACAGAAAGAAGGTAAGAAACGGATGAAGCAGGTTGGACGGGTCGAGATTCCGCAGGAGGCGTTTCTCGCCCTGCTGAAGGTCGGGGAGTGACGCGTGGCGGCCGAACCAGCTCGCGATATTTCGGCACCTAACGGAGAAACACCGCGTAGCGCCGCGCCATCGCCGTCGTCGCCGCCGCAGAAGTCCGCCGTACGCGAATATGGCGAGGCGTTCGGCATTGCGCTCATCCTCGCACTCGTCATCCGTACCTTTTTCATCCAGGCCTACAAGATTCCGTCCGGCTCAATGGAGCCGACGCTGCTCATCGGCGATCACATCCTCGTCAACAAGCTGGTCTATGGACTCCGGATGCCCGATTCATTCTTCGGCCTCACGATTCCCGGCATTCCATGGGGCCAGTATGTTTTCCGCCTCGAACCCATTCATCATGGCGATGTGGTCGTATTCGTTTTTCCGCCCGATCCGACCAAAGATTTCATCAAGCGGGTGGTCGGTCTTCCGGGCGACAAGGTGCAGGTCAAGGACGGCAAGGTTTTCCTCAATGGCGCCGAGATGCCCGACCCGCATGCGCATTTCGATGTGAGCCCGCAGGAGCGGTCGGCGGTCACACCGCGCGATAATTTTCCACCGCGCAACCCGGCCGATCCCAATGCCGACCCCGGCCCCGTCACCGTCCCGGCGGGCAAGTATCTGATGATGGGCGACAATCGCGACCACAGCTATGACTCGCGCTTCTGGGGATTCGTCGATACCAACGAGGTTGAGGGACGCGCGATTGTCATCTATTGGTCTTGGGATAGCGACGGTTCCAGCATGCTGCCCATTAGATGGGGCAGGTTCGGCAAAATCGTCTATTAACGTCGAGGAGAGCAGGGGTGGCCGACGACGGGTTGAACAGAATCGGGGCGATGCTCGAGGAGCTGGGCGCCCGCTTCGAGTTGGTGGTCGAGGCCGTGTCAGGCTTCGGCGGAAAAGTCGACAAATTGAAGGATGAGATTTTCGGCCAGTTTGCCGAGGTCGGCAGCCAGATCCGCTTCATCTCCGATCAAATCGGGGAGAACCGGGCCGGCGTCAATGCGCTGCGCGCGGATTTCGGCGCCGAGATGGTCCGCCTCAACGAATCCCTGGGCAAGACGCGGGTAGAATTTCGCGAGCAGGTCGCCAGTTCGGAGGCCAACATTCGCGGTGCGATAAGCGCGCCACCCGATGGCAGCGGTGCCGAGATACCAGCCCTCGACGGCGAAATCGGACGTGATGTCGTCGAGAGCCTGCGCAAGCTCAGTGCCGAGATCAAGCAGACCAGCAAGGTGGTAACGACTCTCAGCCGCAAGTTCGAGCGCTTCGACGATCGCATGACGGTACAGGTCAAGGACCAGGATCAGCGGCTGAAGAAGATCGAAGGCGGCGGCCGGCGTCGTTAAATCGAATTTCAACAGATGTGAATGGTTCTCCGAAGCACCCGCTTGATCTGACTTCATCGCAGCTGTTTAATACTCCTCAGGCCTTTAACTTCACTCCTGCGAGGGTGAGAAGGGACGACGATGGAGCAATGCATTTTCAAACCCGACCGTGCGCGCGGCCGGGTATTTTTTTGCGCGCGTGAGGGTTGAGGTGGCCGGCGCACCCACGACAACCGCCGTCGACGCGATCACCGTGACGCGATCGGTCAAGCGCCTCGCGCATGAGATCGCCGAGCGCAACACCGGCGCGCAAAACCTGGTCCTCATCGGCATCGTGAGGCGCGGCGCCGCGCTCGCAGAACGCCTCACCGGCGCGCTCGAAGCGGTCGGCATGGCCAATGTTCCGGTCGGCACGCTCGACATTTCCTCGTACCGCGACGACGGGCGCGGCGCGCCGGGCGACCCGTGCCTGCTCGGCCGCGACATCCCGTTCGCGCTCGATCGCACCCGCGTGGTGCTGGTCGATGACGTGCTCTACACCGGACGCACGGTACGCGCGGCGCTCGACGCGCTGGCCGATCTCGGACAGCCCGAATCGATCCAGCTCGCGGTCTTGGTGGACCGCGGCGAGCGCGAGCTGCCGATTCGCGCCGACTACGTCGGGCGCAATATCGAGGCGCCGCGCGACCAGCGAGTGTACGTGCGCCTGGCCGAAGTCGACGGCGTCGACGAGGTGGTGATCGGCGGGGCCAAGCGGGGAGCGGCGGCCTGAGCGCGATGGCACGGCTCGGAAAAAACGACATCGTCTCGATCGAAGACCTGACCACGGTCGATATCGAGCGGATTTTCGAGCTCGCCGACTCGTTCGCCGTCGGGCTCGAACGCGGCGAAACGCTCGAGCGCGCCCACGGCCTTATCATGGCGACGCTTTTCTACGAGCCGTCGACCCGCACGCGTCTGAGTTTCGAATCCGCGATGCATCGGCTGGGCGGCGCGGTCATCAGCTCGCCCGACATGCACGCGTCCTCCGCCGCCAAGGGCGAAACCCTGGCCGACACCGTGCGCGTGGTGGGCGCGTATGCCGACGTTATCGTGGTGCGCCATCCGCGCGACGGCGCGGCGCGGGTCGCCGCCGAGTACGCGCCATGCCCCGTGATTAACGCGGGCGACGGCAGCCGCGAGCATCCGACGCAGACGCTTTGCGACCTCTATATCCTGCGCCGCAAGAAGGGGCAGCTGCGGGGATTGACGGTCGCCATCTGCGGCGATTTGAAATTCGGCCGCACCGTCCATTCACTGATTTATGCGCTCGCCCGCTTCGGCGCCAACATCGTGGCCGTGCCGTACAACGGGATGAACGTGCCGGACTACGTGCTGGAACGCGTAGCCGCCGAAAGCAAGTACGGTCTTTCGACGGTCACGATGGAAGAGTTGCGCTCGCTCGCGGGCGGAATCGACGCGCTCTACCTGACGCCCAACGCGCCGCATCAGATGGCCTTGTTCACCTCCGACATGCCGTTGGAGGGCGCATTGCCGGCGGCGGCGGCGCCGGCCGCACTCGACGCGTTCTACCTGACGCGGCTGCAGCGCGAACGGATGGATAACAAGGAAAGCGAGGGCGGCAAGTACGGCCACTTCGATGTGCGGGCGCTCAAGACCAGCCGCACGCACGAGGCGGTCGTGATGCATCCGCTGCCGCGCACCGACGAACTCGCTTACGAACTCGATAGCGACCCGCGCGCGGTGTACTTCGAGCAGGCCGCCGCCGGCGTACCGGTGCGGATGGCACTCATCGCGTGGCTGCTCGAGCAGAACGGAACCGAGCGCGAGCGCCCGGCCGCGCCGGCGCCAGCGATTCGCTTCAAGTCGCATCCGGCGCCACGCTGTCCCAACCCCGGCTGTATAAGCCGCCACGAAGGCGCTTACCTGGCGCCGCGCTTTCGCCTGGGGCGCTCGACCGACTCCTCCACGCTGCCCCTGGTTTGCGAGTTCTGCGAGCGCGAGCTGAAAATTGACTTCGTGGGTCACGCGCGCACGCGGCGCTACTACCGCTTCGACCGCAACCTCTATGGCTATGTGCGGAGCTGGATCGAGGAAAGCTCGCTCGCGGTGTTCGAGAGCGTCAAGCAGGCCGAGGAGAGCGGCTACGAGCCGTATCGGCGCGGTCCGCAGCGCGAAATCATGAACGCCGACGAAGTCGCGGCGGCCTGCGGCGTGCTGGCCGCGCAAATAACCGCCGATCTGCCCGACCTCGCCTCGGTTACGATCGTTGGCGTGGTCAGCCATGGCGCGATGCTCGCGATGCGCCTGCGCGACCTGATCGAAGCGCAAACTCACGTGCGTCCGCCGTGCGCGGCGCTCGACGTCTTCGGCGGCGAGGCCGCGTTTCATCCGCTCGACGGCGGCGGCTCGCTGGAGGGACAAATAGAAGTCCAGGATCGCACGATCGTCCTGGTCGATGACGTGATTAATAGCGGCTGGACCGTGCAGCGCGCGATGACCGCGCTCTGGCAGCGCGGCCGTCCGGCGGCGGTCAAGCTCGCGGTGCTGATCGACCGCGGCCATCGCGCCGTTCCGATTCGGCCCAACTACGTCGGCAAGAACAT
>DATGKG010000310.1:0-8299 GCA_035294805.1 Binataceae bacterium (SeqCode)
TAACAAATCTGCGAGTTCGACATCTGAGAAAAGCTCCAGAGGACATAGTTCGCGAATCTCCTTACGCAGCACGCTATGCAAGAGAGCGATAGCGACGAGGCCCAATTCTGCCTCCATGATCGCATCGAGTTTTACGCGGGACTTTTCGGCGTTAGTCTCTCGGACGGAGCCGTTTCGAGGAACGCCCCTGCCGTGCACAATTGATCGCATAGTGTTGTCCCCGAGGCCTAATTTTCGTGAGGCTTCACCGGCGAGAACGTCAAAGAGCTTTCGATCGGTTGTTTTCGAAAGCATCTCTACAATCTGCTCGCCCGCTCGAACTTTAGAGGTGAGTGACGCGGTTCCTACGCGCACAATGACCTGTTCCATAAAATAATCGACCAGCAATTCGGATGCGGCGATCAATTCCTCGAGAAAGGCGGCGCCGCGCTCGCGCACCAATGTGTCGGGATCAAATCCGGTCGGGATGAAGATGCCGCGCCCGAGCAATCCGGCCTGCAGAAAAATCTCCAGCGCGCGCAGCGATGCTTTCCGTCCGGCCGCGTCGCCATCGAAGCATGCGTACACGTTCTTCGTGTATCGCTGCAGCAGCCGCAGCTGATCGACGGTCAGCGAGGTGCCGCAGCTGGCGACGGTCTCGCGAAAACCCGCCTGCCACAGCGCGATGACGTCGAAGTATCCCTCCACAATGATGACGCGATCTTGCGAGGCGATCGCTTGCCGTGCCTCATGCAGTCCGTACAGCGTGCGCGTCTTCGAATACGCCGGCGATTCTGGCGAGTTGAGATACTTCGGCATCCGCGCATCGAGGACACGCCCGCCGAAGGCAATCACCCTGCCCTGCGCATCGCGAATCGGAAACATGACGCGCGCGCGAAACGCGTCGTAAAGTCCCGACCCATCGCGCTTGATGACGCCCGCCTTGACGCCAGCATCGGTCAGCCCGCGCTTCTCCAGCGCCTTGGCGAGCGAGGCCGGACGCGCGGGAGAAAATCCGAGCATGAACGCGCGCGCCGTCTCGACGCTGATGCCGCGCGAGTGGAGATATTCGCGCGCCAGTTCGCCGTCAGGCGTGTTCCACAGCACATGCGCATAGAATTCCGCAGCGGTTTGATTGGCGCGCGCAAGAGCCTCGCGTTCGGCGGCTGCCGGGCCGTCATTTTTCAGCTCGGGCAGCGTGACGCCGTAGCGCGTCGCGAGCGAGCGAATGGCTTCGGGGAAACTCAGCCCCTCGACCTTCATTATGAAGTTGAAAACGGTGCCGCCCGCGCCGCATCCGAAGCAATGATAAAACCCGCGCTCCGCGTTGACGGAAAACGACGGCGTCTTTTCGTTGTGGAAGGGGCACAGCCCGACGAAGTTGCGGCCGGTGCGGCGCAGACGGACGTGCGCGCCGATGATCTCGACGATATCGGCGCGTTGCCGCACCTCGTCGATCGCATTGTCACCGTATCGCGCCATCAGCCTCGCATCACGTCCCTCAACCGCGCTGGGTAGTTGGTCATGATACCATCGACGCCCGCCGCGATCAGAATTCGCATCGCCTCGGGTGCGTCGACTGTCCACACCAGAACCTTGAGCCCGCGCGCGTGCGCCTTTTCGCAGAATGCCGCGTCGACCATATCGAAGCGCGGATTCACCGCGTATGCATGCATCGCCGAGGCCGCATCGATAAGCGCGTCGCGATTTTTCTCCGCAAGCAGGCCAACGCGAATCTCGGGATCGATCGCACGCACAGCCTCGAGCGCGCGCCATTCGAAGCTCGACACCATCGAGGTGGTCAGCGCGTCATACGAGCGCATCAACGCGCAGACCTCACGCTCGACCGCACCTTCCTTGATCTCGATGTTGAGTCCGAGCTTGCCGCGCACCGCCTTCATCACTTGGTCGAGGGTCGGAATGCGCTCGCCGCGAAAGGTGGGAAATTTGTAGCTCGCATCGAGACATTGGACTTCGGCGAGCGTCAGAGCGGCGACTGCGCCGTGTCCATTGGTGGTGCGATCGACGGTTTCATCGTGAATCACCACCACCGCGCCGTCGCGCGTCGCCTGCACATCGAGCTCGCACATATCGGCGCCGTCATCCGCCGCCGCGAGAAATGCCGAGATCGTATTTTCCGGATGAGTTCCGCTGGAACCGCGATGCGCGATGTTGAGCACGCCGCCTCCGCCCCACTGAAACCCACAGACTAGAGTCTGTGCTACCTGAATCTTACGTTCGCATCGATCGATATCGCAATTCGTTTCGAAGCGCTCGTCCACATACATTCCATGCGGCGCGCAGTTCGGTAATTATCGATTCCGATGACATCGAGGCCGGTCTACCTCAAGGCGACATTTGAAACCCCCGCCGGACTCGCCGACGAAGCGGCGGGACTCCTGGTCGCCAATGGCGCGCTCGGATGTGCGGTCGAGCGCGGCGGCGGCGCGGGTGCGCGCTCCCGCCGCCCGGTGAAGCTGGAGGCCTACTTCACCAAACTTGCGCCGGCGAAGCTCCGCGCGATTCGACGTACGATGCGCGCCGCGGGGATGCTCACCGCCTCGCATCGTGACGAAAATCTGCAAGCGATACGCGATCCCGGATGGGCGACAATGTGGCAGGAGCGCTTCGAGCCGCTGCCGATTGGCGATCGATTTCTGATCGTGCCGCCATGGAATCGCGCGCGTGAGCCCGGGCGCATCAGTATCGCCGTGCTACCCGGCCAAGCCTTCGGCACCGGGCATCATCCGACGACGAGCGGCGCGCTGCTCCTAATTGATGAAATCAATGCGCGACAAAAGATCCGGCGCGCAATCGATGTCGGCACCGGCTCGGGAATTCTCGCGATCGCGATGGCGATGCTCGACGTGAGCAAGATCATCGCTATCGATGTTGACGCAGTCGCGCTCGACAACGCGCGTGAGAATGCCGAAATGAACGGGGTCGCCCGACGAATCTCGTACTCCACCACGCCCATCGCGCGCGTGCGCGGACAATTCGATCTGGTCGTCGCGAATATCCTCAGCAAGACGCTGATCGCGATGGCGCCCGACCTGCAACGCCGCGTCGCGATCGGAGGGCATTTGGTGCTCGGCGGGATTCTCGCGCGCGAGGCCAAAGCGGTCGCATCGCACTACGCGGATTTCCATCTCGCAAAAACCATCGTCTCTAAAGGATGGGCGACGATGGTTTTCCGGAGGGCAAAGTGAGCCGGCCGGCGCGCTTCGCCCTGCGCTATCCGATCGTCGAAGACGTTGCGATCATCGATGGCGCGGAGTTGCATCACCTGCGCGACGTAATGCGGCTGCGTGTGGGCGCCACCATCGCACTGCTAACGCCGCACAATGTTGAGCACCTCGCGCGCATCGAATGTTTCGAGAACGATCGCGCGATCGTTCGCATTCAGAAGACTGCGACTGCTGCGGAAGTTCCGCCGCTGATCCTCGCGACGGCCATCATCAAGGGGCCGCGGATGGACTTCATCGTCGAAAAAGCTGCTGAGCTGGGCGTGACCGAGCTATGGCCGATGCTATGTGCGCGCAGCGTGGTGCGCGCTCCCGGCCTGGAGCGCATCGGCAGATGGCGGCGCCTCGCGATAGCTGCCGCCAAGCAAAGCCTCGCGCCAACAGCGCTGGAGTTGCATGAGCCGATGCGATTCGAGGACTTGATCGAAACATTTGCACGCGACACGCTCGAATCCGCATCGAAGCTCAAGCTGATTTGCACGATGGGAGCGGAGCCGATCGCGTCGGTGGTTCGCCGACTCAAGCCGCATAGCATCGTCGTCGCATGCGGACCCGAGGGCGACTTCACCGATTCGGAAATCGACCTCGCCAAGGATGCGGGATTTGTTCCCGCGTCGCTCGGCAACAATCGGCTGCGCAGCGAGACCGCGGCGATCGCGGCGGTCAGCATCGCGGCCGCACTATTCGACGAATTTCGCACAGGAGATTGATCCGTGCCGCATAGATTCCTGTTCGTAATGGACCCGTTGTCGCAAGTCCTGGTCGACAAGGACACCACGTTCGCCTTCATGCTCGAGACGGTGACGCGCGGACACGAGGCGTACTTCGCAGGCTTGAAGGATTTGGTCGCGCGCGGGCACCAGCCGTATGCCTTCGCGCGCCGATGCGAGGTCGCGCGCGCCGCGCCACATTACAAGTTCCTCGACGAGGGTTCCGACTATCAGCTCGAGCACTTCCACGCGATTTTCATGCGCAAGGATCCTCCGGTCGATGCGCCATTCGCATACGCCGCGATGCTGCTCGCGCTCGCCGATACGCGCCGCACCTTCGTGATCAATCGACCCAACGCGCTGCTCACCGCGAACGAGAAGCTCTATCAATTGAATTTTCCCGAGGTCATTCCGCCGACGCTCGTGACATATGATGTCAATCGATTGCGCAAGTTCATGGCCGAGCAAGGCGGACAGATGATCGTCAAGCCGCTCGGCGGTCACGGCGGCGAAGGCGTCTTCCTGGTTAGCGTCGGAGATCGCAACCTCGGCGCGATTTTAGAAACCGTCACGCGCTTCGAAACCCAACCGATTATGGCGCAGCGCTACATTCCGGAGGTGCGCAACGGCGACAAGCGGCTGATCGTGCTCAATGGCCAGCCGATCGGTGGGACTCTTCGCGTGCCACGTGACGATGAGCATCGCGGGAACATCCACGTCGGCGGCAATACCATCAAGGCGCCGGTCACACCGCGCGATCGAGAGATCTGCCGCGTGCTGCGGCCGCGGCTGGAGCACGACGGGCTCTACTTCGTCGGCCTCGACATCATCGGCGATTACCTCACCGAGGTGAACGTGACGAGTCCGACGGGAGTGCAGGAGATCGATCGCCTCGATGGCGTGAACCTCGAGGCGAAGGTGATCGATTTCGTCGAGTCGCGGGTCGCGCAACTGCAGCGCTAGAGATGTTGCATGCGGCGTGACGGAACGGTAGCAATGAAGGTTCGGCGCACGGCGCATCGGTGGGCAGGTAGCTCAGTCGGTAGAGCAAAGGACTGAAAATCCTTGTGTCGGCGGTTCGATTCCACCCCTGCCCACCAAATTAGACCTACAAACCAACGTTTTTTGAACGCTCGGCGGCGAGTCGGTTTTAGGGGCGGCCACACAGTGCCCACACCGATCAGGAAATTTGCAGAAGGTGTCCGTGAGCCGCAACGCGGGAAGGATGACTCCCCGCGGCCGAGGGGGGAACCCGCGCAGGCGCTTTCACGCGATTCTCTCGCCTGAGCATCGGCAGCCATAGTAAACTCGTCTCCAATCCTCGAACCACGGTCCGGAACTCGCCCCGTGACGCCACAGGCGATGACCTTTCACGCACTGTCCATCAAGATGGACCATCCGATTGTGACTTTTGCATCTTCGCAGCTCAGTCACATTGCTTCCGCACTTGGGGCAGCAAGGCTGGCATTCGGGGCCCGCTGCTCCCCTGACGCGCGTTCGCTCGATTCCAGTGGAGACTCCCATAATGTCCTCCTCCGGTTGATTCGGCTTCTTGTTCAAGCTTGAATTTCAGAAGGCCTCACGTAGCTAGAGCAACTCGCGAGCCAGCTCCCGGATGAGGTAATTTGTAGAGGGCCGCGCGCTTGTCCGCGAGAGGTGTTGCGATTCGCGACAAAACGTCTGGTTCGTTTCATCACATATATTTTGGAGGCCCTCCCTTTGGCATCCAACCTCGCAAGCTAGTCGAATGTTGGACGCGGCGGGCGTTTGGCGGCAAGTCCCGAGTTGGGGTACTTGAAACAGTAAGTACTGACTATGAAATTTGGCGTCCTGCAGTTTTTCAGTTGGCCCGATCGGCGTGTCTCGCTGCCTGTCGTGTACGAGCGAGCGCTCGAGCGCATCGAGATCATGGATCGCAGCGGCTACGACGCGGTCTGGATCACTGAACATCATTTCAATGACTACAGCGTATGCCCATCGATTCCGGTGATGGGTGCGTTTGCCGCAGCGCGCACGAAGAAATTACACATCGCGACCGGTGTGACGCTCGCGGCGTTCTATCATCCCTTGCGGCTCGCCGAGGAAATCGCGCTGCTCGATATTCTGTCGGGCGGACGCGTCTACTGGGGCGCCGGACGTGGATTCGACCCGAAAGAATTCCGCACCTTCGGCATGACGCCGGAGGAAAGCTATCCGCGATTTCGCGAGGCCGTCGATATCGTGATGACGGCGTGGCGCGAGCAGCGCGTCAGCTATCATGGAAAATATTTCTCATTCGAAAATGTCGAGTTGTTGCCGAAGCCGCTGCAGCAGCCGCATCCGCCGATGTGGGTCGCGGCGCACAATCCTTCGGCGATCGAATGGGCAGCGGAACAAGGCTATTCAATGATGCTCGGCCCACATTCACCGGCGTCGGTCATCGATGAAGGCATGAAAACCTGGCGCGCGCTCATGCTCCAACACGGCCACAGCGTTGCCGGTCGCGTCATCCCGACGGTACGACTGGTGGCAATCGCGCCTACCGCTGCGGAGGCGGCGGATATCGCGCGCGAGGGATCGAAGTTCATGCTTCGCACCTACATCAACCCGAAGGGTGAGCGCGGCGACAACGACAGCATGCTGCGGAACTATGTCGATTCGATGGTTATTCATGGAACCGCGGAGCGCGTTGTCGATCAGATCCGGCGGCTCAACGAAGAGATCCATCTCGACTACATGATCACCGCGCCGCTGAGCCATGAGACTTTCCTCTCGTTCACCGACTACGTTCTGCCGAGATTGGCGACCTCGGAACCGATGATCACACCGATCGCGGGCTGAGCGCGCGATGTATGACGCGGATACCATCGCGAAGTTGATCCAACGCGGTGATGCGGATGCTCCCGCGCTCGCCGCCCCAGGCCGCACCGCACTCACATACGCGCAGTTGCGCGCGCTTTTCGCTCGGACGGCCGGCGCGCTCAATGCGATGGGAATCGGAGTCGGCGATCGCGTAGCGATCGTTTTGCCCAACGGCCCTGAAATGGCGAGCGCGTTTCTAGTCGTCGCAAGCGTCGCTACCGCCGCACCGCTGAATCCTGCCTATCGGCGGGAGGAGTTCGATTTCTATCTCTCGGACCTCAACGCCAAGGCGCTGCTGATTCTCGAGGGCATGGATAGTCCGGCGCGTGAAGTTGCGCGCACCCGCAATATCCCGATCGCGGAAATTTCGCTTGATGCCGCGATGAGCGCGGGCGAGTTTGCGCTGAAGCCGCTCGCTTCCGCATTGACGCGATCGGATCGTTCTGCAATATCCGGTGCGGACGATATCGCGCTGGTGCTGCATACCTCCGGCACCACCGCGCGACCTAAAATCGTTCCCCTCAGTCATCGCAATGTCACCGCATCCGCGGTGAATGTCGGCAACACCCTGCGCCTCACGCGCGAGGACGTATGCCTCAACATCATGCCCCTCTTTCATATCCACGGCTTGATCGGCGCGGTGCTGTCCAGCATCGGCGCGGGTGCGTCGATCGCGTGCGCTCCAAGTTTCGATGCGCTGAAATTTTTCCGCTGGTTCGCGGAAACCAATCCGACCTGGTACACCGCGGTTCCAACCATGCATCAGGCAATCCTCGCACGTGCGGCGCGCAATGGGGACGTCATCGCAAAAGGCCGCCTCCGCCTGATTCGTTCGTCGTCGGCGTCCTTGCCGCCGCAAGTTATGAGTGAGATGGAACGCGTGTTTAACGTGCCGGTGCTCGAGTCGTACGGGATGACCGAGGCCGCCCATCAGATGGCGTCCAATCCGTTGCCACCCGCGCAACGCTATGCGGGAAGTGTCGGCATCGCTGCGGGGCCGGAAATCGCCATCATGAACGATGCGGGCGACCTCGTTGCGCCGAACGACATCGGCGAAGTGGTGATCCGCGGGCGCAACGTGACCACCGGCTATGAGAACAATCCAGAGGCGAACGCAAAGGCGTTCACCAACGGATGGTTTCGAACGGGAGACCAGGGCTACCTCGACGACGCGGGCTATCTTCGGCTCACGGGACGGCTCAAGGAGATGATCAATCGCGGCGGCGAGAAGGTCAGTCCCATCGAAGTCGAGACGGCGCTGCTGGATCATCCGCAAGTAGCGCAGGCGGTGGCGTTCGCGACGGCGCATCCGATGCTCGGCGAAGAAGTGGCGGCTGCCGTCGTCCTGCGCGAGGGTGCGAGCGCCAGCGAAAAAGAGTTGCGCGATTTCGTCGCGGAGCGGCTTGCGCAATTCAAAGTTCCTCGCGCGATTGTGTTCGTGAACGTCATCCCGAAAGGACCGACCGGCAAGCCCCAGCGCATCGGCCTGGCAAAGGTTCTCGGTCTGGAGTCTTGAAGATCGCG
>DATGKG010000311.1:0-2406 GCA_035294805.1 Binataceae bacterium (SeqCode)
GGATTCTTCGACGTCGGTTTCCTCGAGTCGCGTGAAATTTTCGAGGAATCGCTCAAGGTGATCGTCGAGGGGCTGCGCGCACGCAAAATTTCGCATCGCGGCGAGCACTACAAATTCGCCGGCGCGCCGATAGAGCTGACACCGAAGCAGAAGCCGAATCCTCCCTTCTGGTATGGCGCCTCGACGCCCGATGGCCTCGCGTTTGCCGCACGTCATCGGATGCAAATCGTGACGGGCGGTCCCAACGGCGTCGTGAAAGGGACTGCGATCGCATATCGCGGTCTGCTCGAAAAGTTTCGCGACAGCCCCGACAATCTCAATCCGCATATCGCGGAACCAAAGATCGGGGGCCTTCGGCATTTCTTCCTCGCCGATACCGATAAGCAGGCGGAAGAGATCGCAGTCCCCGCATATCGCGTCTACTACAACAACATCGTGAAGCTCTGGCGCGATTTCGGAACCGTGCCGACGCTGTTTACCGACGATCTGATGCGGGCGCGCGCCGGGGACGCCGCGATCGTGGGCTCTCCCAACTCGGTGCGCGAAAAGATCGCGGCCTACTTCGAGGAAAGCGGTACTAATTATCTGGTACTATCGTTCGCGTGGGGCGGCTTGACGCATGAACAGTCGCGCCATTCGATGGACTTGTTTGCATCCGAGGTGATGCCGCATTTTGTGAAGCGAGCGGACCGTTAGTCCCCGGAGAATTTCGCGATGCCGATTTACGAATACGAATGTGAGAAGTGTCATCGGCGCACCAGCGTCCTCACGATGCGAGTCAGCGAGCGAGTCGATGCGGTCTGCAAGCATTGCGGCAGCAGCAAGCTTTCGCGCCTGATGTCGCGCTTCGCGATGCCGAAGTCGGAAGACGCGCGCCTGGAAGCGCTCAGCGATCCATCAACCTTCGGCGATCTGGATGAAAACGATCCAAAGAGCGTCGCGAAGATGATGCGCAAGCTGGGTAAGGAGATGGGCGAAGACGTAAGCGGCCCGGAAATTGATCAGGCGATCGAGGAGTTGGAGCGCGGCGACCTCGACGATGGCGGCGACGATTCATCCGGTGGGGACGATTTGTAACCTCGCGCGGATTTCAGGATTCGAGCACGACGATCGCCGCGGCCGCCATCCCCTCGCCCCGGCCGAGCGCGCCAAGGCCCTCGGGATTCGAGGCCTTCACGTTCAGCAGCTTCGCATCGGCATTGATGGCGTGCGCCAGATAGCTGCGCATCTGATCGAGGTAGGGCGCGAGCTTCGGGCGCTGCGCAAAGATGGTGACGTCGGCATTTCCCAATCGATAGCCGCGATCGCTCGCGAGTTTCCATACAGTCGATAGCAGCTTGAGACTGTCCGCGCCCTTGTACCGCGGATCGCTATCCGGGAAATGACGCCCAAGGTCGCCTTCGCCGAGCGCGCCGAGGATCGCATTTGCAAGTGCGTGCGCGGCGACATCGGCATCCGAATGTCCGTCGAGGCCGCGCTCGTACGGAACCTCGACGCCGGCGAGAATCAACTTGCGCCCCTCGCGCAACGGATGGAAGTCGAAGCCTTGTCCAACTCGCGTCGTCATATGCGCGTCGCGAGAATGAAGGCCGGGCGCTGCGTTGACTCTGACATCGTGGCTAGACAAGCTTGAGACATTCGCAGGTCGGAGGAAAGTGCCCGATGCCGGCTTTAGTCAAAACTCCCAGGTTCATCATCAGCACGATTTTTCTGATCTGGCTGATCTCCGTCATCTGGGAGAATCACAACCAGCCGCCGGTCTATGTCTTCTACGCGCCGTTTTTCAGCGTGCAAGTTCGATTGGTATGGGCGCTGAGCTGGGCCGCGATCTTCGGCGCGGTCGTCGCGCTCGTCATCCAATTCATGTGGACTCATCGCGCCTCGAAGAATGCTTCTTCGTCGGTCGCCGCGTGAGGATCGAGTAGCAGCGCCATCGCCGTGCTTCCCGCTTTCAGCAGATTCTCGTTCGCCGGACCGATCAGCAACGCATCGGCGCGCGAGAGCGAGCTGAGAATTCCTGAGCCCTGATTTCCGGTCGGCGTCGCGAACATCTCATTGCCGCGCCGCTCCAAGCGTATGCGCACAAATTCGGTCAGATTGTTCGCGACCTTGATATCCGCAGCGCACGTCACACGGAGGCGCGGAAGTCCGACCTTACGATGACCTCCCAGCTTGCGCAACGCGGGCCGCGCGTAGAGGTAGAAGCACACCATCGTAGAGACCGGATTGCCGGGCAGACCGAACACCGGTCGTCCACCCATGATGCCAAACTTCAGCGGGCGGCCGGGCCGTTGCGCCACGCCATGAAACAGCGTGCGCATCCCCAACTCGTCCATCACTCCCTTCACATGATCGAACTGGCCGACGGACACGCCGCCGGTGGAGAACACGACATCAAAGCGCATC
>DATGKG010000312.1:0-4283 GCA_035294805.1 Binataceae bacterium (SeqCode)
CAAGTAGCGCTGTTCATGCAGCGCGCGATACCCCTCGGCAAACGCGGAAATCATCATGCCGTTCCATGCCGCGAGGATTTTCTCGTCGCGCCCGGGCTTGATGCGTTTCTCGCGCGCCTCGAAAAGCTTCTCCTTGATCGCCGCGATCGCGACGGTCATCTTTTCGAGCGTCGATTTGAACTGCTTCGCGAGGTCTGCAAGGTCGATCGTGCGATGGAGGATATTGCTGCCCTCAAAGTTGCCCTCGTCGCTGATGTCGAAGTAGCGCTTCGCGATCGGAGCAAGCTGGTCGCCGAGAATCGCGTCGACTTCATCGGGGGTCCAGACGAAAAATTTTCCTTCCTCGCCTTCGCTATCGGCGTCCTGTGTCGAATAGAAACCGTGCTCAGGACTGGTCATCTCGCGCAGAACATAATCGAGGATCTCGTGCGCGATGGTCAGGAATTCGGGTTCGTTGAGCGCGCGGCCCGCGTCGCAATAGAGCCGCGCCAGCAGCGCGTTGTCGTAGAGCATCTTCTCGAAATGCGGCACCAGCCATCGATCGTCAACGCTGTAGCGATGAAATCCGCCACCGATCTGATCGTAGATGCCGCCCTTCGCCATCTTGATGAGCGTGTCACGCACCATCGTCGCGAAATTCGGATCGTCGTCGGCATCGTAGCCGCGCAGGAAAAGCGAAAACACGAAGGTGTTAGGAAACTTCGGCGCTGCGCCGAGGCCGCCGTGCACGCTGTCGTACGATCGCGCGAGCGCATGCGCCGCGGCGACCGGCAAATCGCGCGGGACTTCTCCCTCTTCCGCGGTGTATGTGCCGAGCGCTCCCAGAGCCTCTGTGAGCTTCTCGACGTTATGTTGAACCTCGTGCGCGCCGCGCTTGTAAGCATCGGCCGCGGCGAGCAGCACCCGCGGAAATCCCGGCATGCCCTGGCGATCGACCGGAGGAAAATAGGTGCCGCCGAAAAACGGTTTCGCATCCGGCGTGAGGAACATGGTCAGCGGCCACCCGCCACGTCCAGTGATCATCTGCACCGCTTCCATGTAAATTTGATCGAGGTCGGGCCGCTCCTCGCGATCGACTTTGATCGGAATGAAGTTCTCGTTCATCAACTGCGCGATGCCCTCGTTCTCGAACGACTCGCGCTCCATCACGTGGCACCAATGGCACGCGGAATATCCGATCGAGAGCAAGATGGGCTTGTTCTCGGCCTTCGCACGGGCGAGCGCCTCGTCGCCCCACGCATACCAGTCGACCGGGTTGTACGCGTGCTGGCGCAGATAGGGACTCTGCTCGTTGATCAATCGATTCGGCTTGCGCCCGCTATGCGGATCCTGCTCGCTCATGGATTCTCTTTTGATCGGGGAGTTAGTACGTCGCGTGACGAGCGCGCTGCTCGCTCGCGCCTTCCTTCGACGCTAGCATGTGCGGACGTGCATCGAAACCGACTGGCGCGCAGAAGCGATCATTCGGCGATGCATTGTTCCTTATAGATGGAATCGGCGCGAAATGTTTCCGAAGACTCCACGCGAGTTACCTCGCCGGAGGCGATCAATTGGCGTATCGCCGGATGGAGCACGCTCGCGCTCACCGCGATTCTGTACTTCACGCGGCTTGGAGCGCGCGCGCTTTGGGCGTCGGAGTTTCGATGGGCTGAAATCTCCCGTGAGATGCTCCGGACCGGCAACTACTTCTGGCCGACCATCAATGGACATCTCTACTACGACAAGCCGCTCGGCTCGTACTGGCTGGTATTGGCGTCGATGCCGCTGGCGGGCGGCCTGAATGAAACCGCGGCGCGATTGCCGAGCGCGATAGCAGGTCTGCTCGCGGTAGGACTACTAATCCTCATTGCGCGCCGGCTGTATGACCTCCGCAGCGGCGTGCTCGCGGGATTCATCCTCGCCACCAGCTTCAGTTTCGTTTTTTTCTCGCGCTGCGCATCTGCCGACGTCGAAACCATCGCCGGCGAGCTCGCCGCACTGCTGCTGTTCCTCAAGCATGAGGATCGCCCAACCGGATGGTGGGTCGTCTGGTTCTGGATCATCATGGCGATCGCGTCGCTGACGAAGGGGCTGCTCGGCTTCGTGCTTCCGATCATGATCGCGGGCCTCTACACGACGCTATCGGATGGCTGGGCGCGCTTCGGCGAGAAAATCCTTCATGGCGCGATTTCCGAGCGCATTCGATGGGTTATCGAGCGCAGTCGATGGCTCTTCAACTGGGGATCGATCATCGCAATTCCGCTCGGGCTCGCAATCTACATGGCGCCGTTTCGGATCTCGCGCGCGATCATGGGTTCGAGTGCCGGACTCGACATGGTCTATCGCGAAAACATCGTGCGCTTCTTCGAGCCCTTCGACCATCGGGGTCCGATTTATCTGTATGTCTACGTCATCTTCGCGCTGATGGCGCCGTGGGCGATCCTGCTGCCCGCCGCGCTGGTGCAGGTGCATCATAAGCGGCGCATCGATGCCGAGCCGGCGCGAAGCGATCGCTTCACGCTGATTTTTTTCTGGTCGACGTTCGTATTCTTCACGATTTCAGGCTCGCGCCGCAGCTACTACATCCTGCCGATTCTTCCTCCTGCCGCGATGCTGATCGCGCGGTTGCTGACCTCCTCATGGGGGGAGCTTTCGGCTTGGGCGCGCCGACTGCTCTACGTCGGCTATGGGGTCTTCGTCGCGGTAGTAATTGGAGGGCTGGTACTGCTGATTCCGCCGGAGACAATCCTTCGGGGTTCGCTGGCGAAACTTCCGGCGGCGCCCGATCGCCTCGTGTTCACCGCGCTGTGGGTGCCGACGATTGCGGCGCTCATCTACACGTTGCGGAAATTCAGCCTCGCGCGACTAGCGATCTCGATGGGCGTCGCCGCGTATGCCGCGATGATCTACATCTACGTCTTCGCGATGCCGGCGACCGAGGCCTATCGAGGCGAGAAGCCTTTCGGCTATGCGATCCGCGACGCCATCGGGCAGCAAACCGATCAGCTCGGCCTCTTTCGCACGGTCGGACCGCTATTCTATATCGATCCGCCGAAGCCGTTGGCGGAGTTCGACAAGCCGAAGGATCTCGCGAATGCAGTTAGCGATGGAAGGATCAAATGGGTGATCGTACGGCGAAGAGATATGGCGTCGATGGGAATAGCGGGCGAGATTATGGTTGCGGAAAGCTCATATCCCTGGGAATCGGAATATGAGCATCGCAACAAAGTCGTGCTGGTTCGCTTAGGTGCGGCCGTGAGTCGATGAGGGGGGCTCGGTCGTGCTGTCGCGTAGCGTCGCATGCGATTCGATGCAACCCTGATGGCCGCAGTGGCACTCGGTCGCGCCTTCATCGCGAAGCTCGGACTCGCATTCGTTGGAGCAATATTTCTGGCCGGCGGGCGCTTGGCAATTGCAGTGCGTATGACGACATTTCATTGCGTCAACCTCCGATACCGAGATTCTGGAGCATCAGATGAGACGTATCGTACCCCACCGCAAATTCATTCGCTTTATATAACGGAAGAAGGAGCCTATAGGCGCATCGGCATTACCACGTAGCTGAATTCGCTGTCCGACGGGGTGCGAAGAAGCCCGGGGCTGGCCTCATCGGAAAGGCCCAAATCGATTTCACTGTCTGCCGGTATCACCGCGAGCGCTTGCAACAAGTACGCTGCGTTAAATCCCACCGCGAATTCGTCGCCACGATAGTCTACATCGATGGTCTCGCTCGCTTCTCCCATCTCGGGACTCGTGGATGAGACCGTCAGCGCGCCGGATGCGAGCGCGAGCTTCACGCCATGATATCGCTCGTTGGAAAAAATCGCCGCACGCTTGATCGAGGCCTGCAGCGCGTCGCGGCCCACCTTGATGTGATACTTGGTCTGCTTGGGCACGACGCCGCGATAGTCGGGAAATTCGCCTTCGACCAGACGCATCGATACTTCCGTCGGCCCGCGCTTGAGCGAGGCCAGTTGACCGTCGAGCAGCAGTGTCACTTCCGAGTCGCCGCCTTGGTCGAGCAGCTTGCGAAGTTCGGTCAACCCCTTGCGCGGAATGATGGTGCCGCCTTCCATCGCGAATCCCGGCACCACGCGATCGATCATCGAGAGCCGATGCCCGTCGGTCGCCACCATCCGCGCTTTTCCTGCATCATGCGCCTCCAGATAGACGCCGCTTAGGTTGTAGCGCGCTTCATCCGGACTCACCGCGAAGATGGTCTTGTCGATCATCGTCGCGAGGACGGCCGCGCTGACCGGCAGTGCAGCTTTAACCGATTTTCGCGCGCCTTCGCTCTTGGTGGA
>DATGKG010000313.1:0-4128 GCA_035294805.1 Binataceae bacterium (SeqCode)
CGTCGGCGCCGGCCAGCGGTGAAATCTCGGCGCGGACCGATACCGCGCGAGGCCCGATATTGAAGTTGGCATCAGGATCGCCGATGTTCTGGCCCGTATCGAGACAGATATGCAGCATCCTGCCTAACCAATCATTATGGCGTACAATACTGCCGAAGAGAGTGCGCGTGAGTTGCGATACGCCCAACATAGTTTCGGCGGCGGGATTGACCGCGATGGGCTTCAGGTCGCTGTCGACCGCAATGACCGCGTCGACGAGGCCATCGAACACATCTCTCCACAGGTTGCGGGGGTTGGTCTTGATGGTGCGAGAGGCGGGCACGGGCGGAAATTATCATTACGCGTGGGGTTTCGAAAGGATTCGTCGCGTTTAGGCGACGAAAGCCATTCGATCGTTGAATGTGGATAACTTCGACGCATTAGACGTTTTAATCCTGAAGCCGTTGACCTACAGAATTTGACTCAATAGGGTGTCCCTCGTCTGCCAGTTCAGGCTTGGGGGGTGGGAAAAATGACGGAAAACGATGAACCCGAACCTCAAAGCTGCGATCACAGCCGTCGCATCGGTCGCAGCACTGACCGCTTTCCTCAGCGCACCGCTTGCGTTGGCATCTCCCGCTGAGTGGGACGAGCAGAATTCTGACACATCGTGGACGAGATCCAGCCCTATCGTAGCTCCGGCTAAGGATCCCGTCCAAACCGAGCCTGCTCCAGAACCGTCAAATGCCGCACCGGCACCCGTTCCACCTAGAGCGACGCCTCCACCGCCGTCGGTAAGCATCGCACCGTCGCAGACCCCTCCTCCTGTCGACGCGGTGTCGATTCCTCCTAAGGATGCCGAAGCGGTTGATATCATGTCTCCTGCGACTTCCGTCCCGGCGAAGTTAACCACCATATCGAAGGCGCCCGAAGTCAGCGCCAGTGTGCTTCTGCCGTCGCCCTACGTACATTCGGACCCGCGCGCCGCTGCGCCTTTCCCCATCCTGCTGAATGATGCTGTTCAGGACTATGTCCAGTACTTCGTCGATCAGCCCGCGGGTCTCAAGTTGGCATTCGCGCGCAGCCGGCCGTTTATGCGGGAAATGGTCGACCTCTTGAAGAAGCAGGGTCTGCCCGACGACCTGGTTTACCTTACCTTCGCCGAAAGCGGCTTCAGCAAGGCCGGCAAAGGGCCGTGGCAATTTACCGCCGACACCGCGGCCCGCTTCGGTTTACGCGTCAATAAATGGATCGATGAGCGCCGCGATCCCATCCTTTCCACCAAGGCCGCGGCGGAGTATCTGGCGGAACTCCATGACCAGGCCAACAACGACTGGCGCGTGGCCCTCATCGGATGGAACACGGGCGAGGGCAACCTCGATCGCTATTGGCTGTTGGAAGGCGCTAATTACACCAAGTTCGCCAATCGCTTACCTCGCCGGACGCGTCAACTCCTCAACCGTTTTATGGCGGTGGCCTTTATCGCGCACAACTCCGAAACCTACGGAATCGGCGAAGTGAAGTATGCCGACTCGCCCGCCTGGACGATCGAGAAGGTCAGAGGCGGCACGCTGTTGAGTTCCATCGCAAGGAAATTCGAGACTACGGTGGCGAAGCTACGCTACTTCAATCCCGCGTTGCGCGCCGATCGCGTCCCGCCCAATGAGCGCGCGTACTCGATCCGGATTCCGAACGACGACGACTAGATCTTCGGGCAGTTTCGCGGTCGCTGGTCGGACAAGGTTCGATCTGACAAGATCGATCATGCGATGAGGTGCTGCCCTCGCGCTTCCTTCCGGCACTTCACGACATAGCGACCTCCATTTGGAAGCCCAGCTCAAAACCGAGCGATTCAAGATTCGCGGCATGCATTGCGCCAACTGCGCGATGACCATCGAAGGTGCGGTCCGCGCCCTCGACGGCGTGCGCGAGGCCAACGTCAATTTCGCCGCGGAGTCGCTAACCGTTCGCGCCGACGATTCGGTCGCGCGAAAGGTCATCGAGGATCGCGTCGTCGCGGCCGGCTATCAGCTCGTCGAGGAAGATAGCGGCCTGCGCGCGGGCGAATCCGCGCTCGACACGGCCGAAGCGCGGAACAACCTTCGATGGGTCATCGCGAGCGCGATCGTCGCCGCGCTCGTGATGTATCTCGACATGCGCGAGAGCCGCCCCGCGCATCTCATCGCGTTCGGCCTCACCACGGCGCTGATGTTCACCGCGGGGCTGACGTTCTATCGCGGTGCGTGGATCGCGCTGCGCAATCGAACCGCCAATATGGATACATTGGTCGCGCTCGGCATCAGCGCGGCGTACGGATATTCGGTCCTCACGACTTTTCCCTATGTCTTCTTCGCCGGGCCGAGTTTCTTCGATACCGCGGCCGAGCTGATCCTCTTTATTCGCTTCGGAAAATATCTCGAGGCGCGCGCGCGTGGCCGTGCGATGGCTGCACTGCGCTCGCTGCTCCATCTGGTTCCCGACAACGCACTGGTTATGAGAGATGGGCATGAGATCAACGTCGCGGCGACTGAGGTGCGCGTCGATGACGTTGTCATCGTGCGTTCGGGCGAGCGTATTCCCGTCGACGGCATCATCGTCAGCGGCGCGAGCGCGGTCGACGAATCGATGCTGACCGGAGAATCCATGCCGGTTGAGAAAGGGCAGGGCGCCACCGTCGTAGGAGGCACGCTCAACACCTCCGGCGCGCTGACGATTCGTGCGACCCGCGTGGGCGCCGAAACCGCGCTCGCCGAAATTGTCCGGATGGTCGAGGACGCGCAGGCCGATCGCGCGCCAATTCAGCGCGTCGCGGATTACGTTGCGGCGCGCTTCGTCCCGACCGTCATCGTCATTGCGATGCTGACATTCATCGCATGGATATGGTTCGGCCCCGGCCTCGCGCCGGCACTCACTTCGGCGGTCGCGGTCCTGGTCATCGCGTGTCCGTGCGCCATGGGCCTTGCGACGCCGACCGCGCTGATGGTCGGTAGTGCGGTGGGACTGCGTAGCGGAATCCTCTTCAAGCGCGCTTCGGCGCTCGAGACTGTCACGCGCGTGCGCGCGATGTTCTTCGACAAGACCGGCACGCTCACCAAAGGCCGCCCGCAACTCGATGCGATCATGATTCTCGAGGGCGACGAGCGCGCGGCCATCGAAGCTGCCACCGCCATCGCGTCGCGCTCGACGCATCCGCTCTCGATGGCGGTGGTGACATACGCGAAGGATCGCGGCATCGCGCCTCGCCCCGCCAATGCGATCGCTGAGCACGCCGCGATGGGTCTGACGGGTGTGCTCGATGGTAAGGAAATCGTGCTCGGCAATGCGCGTCTCATGCAGAGCCGCAATATCGCGATAGATGACCGCGCGCGCCGCGCCGCCGATGAAATCGCATCATCAAGTGCGACGCCGCTCTACCTCGCGATCGGCGGAAAGATGACGGCGATCTTCGGCTTTCGCGATCGCATTCGCGCCGAGGCGCACGGCGCGCTGCGGGAAATTCGCGCGATGGGCATCCGCACCGTCATGCTGTCCGGCGACGCTGAAGCGGTCGCCCGCAAGGTCGCCGCGGAACTCGGCCTCGACGAATATCACGCCGAGCTTTCGCCCGCGGGCAAAATCGAGGCGGTGAAAGCCTCGCGCGTCAATGAGATCCTCACCGCGATGGTGGGCGATGGCATCAACGATGCGCCTGCGTTGGCGGCGGCTGATATCGGAATCTCGATTGGCTCAGGCACCGACGCAGCGAAGGAAACCGGAGACATCATCCTCACGCGCGACGACCTGTACGATATCGTGCGGGCGTTGGTGCTCGGCCGGCTAACGCTGCGCAAGGTCAAGCAGAACCTATTTTGGGCATTTTTCTACAATGTGGCGGGCATTCCGATCGCAGCCGGCGTGTTGTATCCGTTTTTCGGCATCACGCTGAACCCCGCTTTCGCGGGTCTTGCGATGGCGCTCTCGAGCGTCAGCGTCGTAACCAATGCGCTTCTGCTCGCGAGGGCGAAGAGCACACTCGAGCGGATCGGTTCGCGCGCGGTTTCCTCATCGGATCTTCCAACTGAGCATGCGCCGATGCTTGAATCTTCCAATCATCATCCACCAGCCGAAGCTTCCGAGGACGAGAGTATGGATTCGAAAATGAAATGCGAA
>DATGKG010000314.1:0-9744 GCA_035294805.1 Binataceae bacterium (SeqCode)
CGGCACGCTTGACGCGGACGAAGTGATTCGCGTCGAGAAGCTGTCCTTCGACGATGCGATGGGAATGATTCGCAGCGGCGAAATCGTCGATGCGAAGACGATCGCGGCGCTTTATCGCGCGAGAGATGTACTGGACGCATAGAATCAGACAAAACCACAAAGGCTCAGAGGCACAAAGTTAGGATGAGTGACATAGCACGTTAGGCGCATGATCAACGAATCGCCGCCCGCATCTGTTTCTGCATCTCGGGCAGGACTCCTTGATCCTTCGCATTAATGCCAAGTACCACTCGTCCTAACTTTGTGCCTCTGTTGCCTTTGTGGTTTTGTCTGGATTGCGAAAAAGAAGAGGCCGCACCCTTTCGAGCGCGGCCTCCTACCACTTTGTAGACTTTTCCCTACGCGGCGACCTTGGTCGTTCCCTGCATAGCCGGTAACTCCGGATTGCAGATGTACCGCACTTTCGGCAGCGTCATGTCCGCCGTCGTGAAGCATGCCATGATCGGATTCATCACATTGAGGCTCGATGCGGTCGCGCCGAATGCCTCGGGATCGAGCGTCACGACGCGCGCGCGTCCCCGCTCCGCCTTATGGAAAACGAACTCCGGATCGACCTGCACCACCACCAGCTTGTTATCCACCTTGCTATGCGCGAGGTGCATGCTGGCGATGTACTGGATGTCATTGCCGCTAATGGAATCGCGATCCTGCTCTTCGACTTCGTAAACGGTTTTCCCGCCCAGCTTTACTCGGCCAACGATCCGATCGTGGAGAACGCGCAAGTTCACATCGGCCTTTGCTACAGGAAAGCCCCATCGACCGGAGAGCGCCTTCGCCGCGTCGTCATTGTCGATGTAGCTGCGCAGCACAAAGCCACGCGGACGCACGCCGGTGCGGCCCGCAACGCGAACCTCCGCGATCGTGAATGGACCCCAATCGCTATCCGGCGCGTGGATGACGTTAAAGATCGCATACTGCGGAATCGCTGGATGCATCGTGGCGGGCAGCAGCGCGATCGCGGGATCGTCGTCGATCTCCATGTGGAGCTCGAGGATCTGCACGCCCTTTAGCGTCAGCGCTTCGGTCTTGTAGTCGTTGATGGTGCCCGCAGCCTTCGCGAACTTCGCGATATCGAGAGTTCCAAAACGCGGAGGCATCAGCGACCTCCCGCCGCGGCCGTGGCCGATTCGTTTTTCTGGAAGTGCGGCATAACTTCCTTGGCGAACAGGCGCAGACTGTTCAGCACCTGTTCCTGCGGGACAGTTTCCAGCGCATTGAGCAGGAAGTTAATCTGATCCGCGCCGGTCGATTCCCACGCCTTAACCGCCTTGATGATGCGCGCGGGATTGCCGATCGCGATTCCCTCGGGCGCTCCCGAGTCGTCACCCGGTCCAGCGGCTTCGCGCCGCAGCGAGGGCAGCAGCCCCAGCGACGGATACGACTTGGTCGGATAGGCCTCGCGCGCGGCAAGCAACTGCGACGCGAGATAGTTGAAGGTGCCGGTCAGACGCATGCCGGTTTTCACGCCTTCCGCGTCGTCATTGTGACAGTAGAGGAAGTTCACGGTCGCAACTTTTTCGTTGATGAACTTCCCGACCGGTTCGCAGTTGCGGATAATCTTGCGATAGTTGTTAACCTTCTGCTCCTGCTCCTTGAAGCCGCCGAAGGTTAGCCCGAGCGATCCCATCCCGCGCTCGGCCGCGTCGATTTCGGTGCCCGGGCTGGTCACCGCAACCCACATCGGAGGATGCGGCTTTTGATACGGCTTCGGCACGATGGTGCGCTGAGGCATCGACCACGAGCGGCCCTGATACGAGTAGCGCTCCTGCGTCCACATCTGCGGGAGGCATCGCACGAATTCGTCCCAGGTCTTCTTGGTCTCATCGGGATTGGCGCGGAACCCGCCCAGCTCGGTCCAGGTCGCAGAGCGACCGGTGCCGACTTCGAGCCGCCCGCCCGACAGGATGTCGAGCACCGCGGTCTTTTCCGCGATTTTGATCGGATGATTGAACTCGGGAACGCATACGACGATTCCGTGTCCAACCCGAATCCGTTTCGTGATCATCGCACACGCCGTGAGGAACAGTTCCGGCGCGGGGCAATGCGAATATTCCTCAAGGAAGTGATGCTCGACGGCGAAAACGGATTCGAATCCCAGCTCGTCGGCCAGTTTCACCTGTTCCAGGCATCGATCGTAGACGGTTTTTTCGGTTTCACGGGTCCATGGACGAGGAACCGAGATTTCGTAGAAGAGTCCGAATTTCATGTTAGGGTACCCTCCGCATACCGATCGTTTAGCAATCTCCGCCGCAGAATGAAAGCAACGCTCGACAGGACGGACGGCACGCTTCATCATGAGCGATGCGAGAGCATCCGCCGGACGCGGGTTCGTTTCAGCGCGACGAGACATCGCGATCGAAGGCTCGACACCGGCAGATCGACGGTCATTGTCATCGCTGGACGACCCAATATCGCTTTTCAGCACTTTCATCAGCCATAGCAACCTATGACTACGAGCAGATAGATAAATCAGCCCCAAATTAACAGGCGGTGATGGACTATCGGACCGGATGGGAATACTTCTAAAGTCGTGCGACATAGCAGATACGCTCGACCCATGAGGCTTCCACGCGACTGGCGAGGTTGCGAATGATCTCTGACCGCGTCAAACGCACGCAGTACTATCGCGCCGCGATGGATTTCCTCGAGACCGCCGAGCGCAAGCGCGATTGGAAGATTTTCGACGATATCCCGTGGGATAAGATCGATCCTTCAAAAAACTCCGATCAGAAATCCATCCGCATCGAAACCTTCTGCGCGGAGGAAATGTACCTGCCCGATTATGCCTCGCATGGCGCGCGGATGACGCGTGAGTTATACGGGGCGTCCTGTTTTCAGGCGCGATGGAGTTTCGAGGAATCGCGCCACGGATTGGTTTTTCGGGAATACCTTCTTCGCTCCGGAATGCGCTCCGAGGATGAGATCGAGTCGCTGGAAGCGATGGTGTTCGCGGGCGAGTGGGTGCCTCCATTCCCTACCGTGCGCCAGATGTCCTGTTATGGCGCGCTGCAGGAAGGCGCGACCTACACCGCCTACAAAGCGCAGAAAGAAAGGGCCGAACTCGAAGGCGACCTGGTCTTAAAAGCGATTTTCGCTAACGTCGCCAGCGACGAAGCCGCGCATGCAGGCTTCTATCGCAAGCTTGTCGAAATCGAACTCGCCGCCGATCACGGGGCCACGGTTCGCGATTTCGCGCACGTGCTCGCTAACTTCAAGATGCCCGGCGACGGTTTGATTCCACATTATCATGAGCGCTTGCGAGTCGGTGGCGGTGGGATCACTGCGCGCCAGTTCATGGAGGGCGTGGTGCTGTCGACGCTGCGCAGCCTCGGGATCACGCGGGCGGAACTCAAATCTGGACAAGCTCACAACCAGGCGCTGCCAACGACCCTCAGCGCCGAGGCCGCCGCGAAGTAGTCGCGATCCCGTCGTTCAATCCGGCTGCTATTTCCTTTTCGTCCGGAGCGGCTGGATGGCTTTGGTTTTCTTTACCAAGGCGTCTTTGAGCTGTTTTACCGATTTCACCAAGGTCAGGATTTGCGCGCTCGCGAGCAGAATCAGGATTGGCTCGGGACCGGACGCGATGTCGCTCGCGATTTTTCCGGATTCATCGATCAGATACGCGATCGGAGTCGCGAACATCGCATAGCGTCGCGAGATTTCCCAACTCTTCTGCACCGCGACGGGAAATGGCGCCGGCCGCTCTTCAAACTCCGCGCGCACCGCCTCGATATTGCCGCGGCTGATGATCAGAATGTCGATGTCGGGCGTGCGTTGGTGAAACGCGATGAGTTCCGGCATCAGCGCGTGGCACGGTTTGCACTTCGGATCGGAGAACACGATCATCACGCGCCGCCCCCGATATGCCTCGAGGGCGACCTCGCCTCCATTCAACAACGGAAGCTTGAATAGCGGCGCTGGCGTACCGCGCGGCAATCCGGATCGGTTGATGCGGCTCGCTGACAGCGGACGGTTGCCTTTGTATGCGCGGGAAGTTTGTTTCGACATGACTCGCAAGCAGCATCGCCTCAACAATTGCTTGAGGCAAACCTCACGATTCGAGATGCAGGCTGCCGCCGGCGCGCTCAGGGCCTACGATCGCGATGATCGCGCCGAGCACGAACACCGTCAGCGCGACGATGCCGAGCGCATTCGCGAAGCCCCATCGCTCGGCGATGCGCGCCTCGAAGAATGCGGCGTTGGCAGCCATCAGTACGCCCACGTGATACGCCATGCCTGAAAACAGTCCGCGTACCTCGGGTGGCGACAGTTCGCTTAGATGCGCCGGCATCACGCCCCACGCACCCTGCACCATGAACTGCATCATGAAAGCGCCGAAGGTGAGCAATGCTATCGAGCGCGCGCCGATCCATAGCGGAATAACGAAAATCGCGATGATAAGCGCGGTCGCGATCGAGCGCCGCCTGCCCCATCTATCCGACAAATAGCCGAACATCAGGCCGCCCATCACCGCGCCGATGTTATATATGATCGCGATTTCCGCGACGTGTTCGGGTCCGAGTCCGCGCTGCTTTTCCAGGAAGGTCGGATACATGTCCTGCGTGCCGTGCGACACGAAACTCATCGCTGTGAGGAAGAGACTTAAGTATAGAAACATCGGCCAGTTCTTTTTCAGCGCGCGCACGATGGCCGCGCGATCCGGACGCGTGCGCTGCCATGCTTCGGATTCCGGCACCTTCGCACGGATGTAGAGCGTAAGCAGCGCGGGCGCGCCACCGATGAAAAACATCGCGCGCCATCCGAAATGCGGATAAACGAAAAAGTACGCGCCCGCCGCGAGCAAATATCCAACCGCATAGCCTTCCTGGAGCAGGCCGGAAAAAAATCCGCGCCACTTCGGCGCGACCGCCTCCATCGCGAGCGACGCGCCAACGCCCCATTCGCCACCCATCCCGATTCCGTACAGCGCGCGCAACACGAGGAACGATCCGTAGGTCGGCGCGAGCCCGCTCAGCACCTCGACGACAGAGTAGAGCAGCACATCGATCATCAATGGAGTGCGGCGTCCGTAGCGATCCGCGAGCCATCCGAACAGCGCAGCGCCGACCGGCCGCATGGCGAGCGTCATCGTGATCGCAAAAGCGATATCAGCCACGGAGCGATGAAATTCCGCGCCGATCTTCGGCAGCACGAATACCAGCACGAAAAAATCGAACGCGTCGAGGGTCCATCCGAGGAAGCTGGCAAACAGCGTATGTCCCGCCTCGCTCGTCGTCATCGCGCGAATCGGCGCGGCAGGTATCGAAGGAATATTCGCTGTCGCCATTGGGCGAGTGTTGTACTCGATGCGGCCCGCGGATGCCACTGAGCGCGACGTTTCGTTTTCACGCGCGAGGCTGTAAGCACATGTGGTGATTTTCGAAAAGAGTTCCCATTTGCCCATCTTTGAAAAGTCGGACAAATACCTGAAGGTGGTGCGCGATTTCATCGATCGATCGGAACGTCCTTGAGCTAGATGGCCTCGGTGCGCGATAAACATCGATAGTCGCCGGGAGAGAACGCGTCATGTTCAACGGAATCAAGGTCATCGATGCTGACGGGCACGTGATGGAGCCGAA
This sequence comes from Binataceae bacterium (SeqCode), assembly GCA_035294805.1. GTDB lineage: Bacteria > Desulfobacterota > Binatia > Binatales > Binataceae > DATGKG01. The sequence continues at coordinate 5,640 of DATGKG010000314.1, forward strand.
CGAGCTCTACGATCAGTACCTCGAGAGCAAGTTCAAGTCCGACCTCGCGGAGCTGAAGAAAATCGCGGAGACACGCACCTCGAAATGGTTCTTCGGATATTTTCATCAGCTCAATACCGGACGCCCGCTCGGCTTCGCGCAAATCGACAAACCGCTGGTGCGCAGTGGACGCCGCATCGAGGGACCGCAGCCCGATCCGCGGGGCGGATTCGATCCGCACGTGCGCATCAAGGATATGGATCGCGAGGGCATCGAGGTCGCGGTGGTGTTCGCCACCGTGGTATCGAGCTTCTGCGCGCTGAAAAGCGTCGATCTCGAACTTGCGATGATTCGCGCTTACCATCGATGGCTCGCCGACTACTGCGCCGCCTATCCGAGCCGTATCACCGGAGTCGCCGTGGTTCCGATGCGCGCACCCGATCTCGCCGCGGCGGAAATCCATCACGTGGCGAAGGAGCCGTGGTGCGTCGGCATCTATCTATCAGGGCATATGGAGGACAAGCTGCTCGACCATCCGGACTTCCGTCCGATCTGGGAGGCGTGCCAGGACGAGGATCTGCCCGCGTGCTTCCACGGCGGCACCGCGCGGCCGCCTTACGGATGCGGCACGTTCGAGTTCGGCAACAATCTTTTTATCCAGCATTCCGCGACCAATCCCTTCGAGATCATGCGCGCGATCGCATCGATCGTCGGCGGAGGCGTGCTCGATATGTATCCGCGCCTGCGCATCGCGATGCTGGAGGCGGGGGTCGGCTGGCTGCCGTTCTGGATGGAGCGCCTCGACGAGCATTACGAGCTGATGCCGGAGTACGTGCCCTTTCTGCATCGCAAGCCTTCGGAGGTGATTCGCTCGGAGAATTTCTTCATCTCATGCGATCCCGACGAGGCGACGCTGCCTTATGTCGCCAAGATGGTGGGAAGCGATCACATTTTGTATGCGTCGGACTATCCGCACTTTGATGGTCGCTTTCCGAACACGGTGAAGTTCACGGCGGACCGCGCGGAGTTCAGCGTCGAGGATCAGCGCCGCATCCTGCATGAAAATCCGACGCGGCTATATACGCGATTGAAATAGTTTCCTCTTTTCTTTTTCTCTCCCATATCTGTGCCTCCCCCGTTGTTTGGGGGAGGTGCCCCAGCGCGATTTTTCGCGATGGCTGCGATGCGAAAATCGTGATGGGGCGGAGAGGGACATTAGCTCTGGATTCCGACTCCGCTGCTGCTCTTCCATCAACAATTAGATTTTGCGATACAACTCATTGTTATGCGCACTCCAGAACAATTACGTGCCGATAGCCGCCGTCTTCGCCGCGAACAAACCCCAGCCGAAGGGTTCCTCTGGCAGCAGCTCCGCGCGAAGCGTCTCAACGGCGCCAAGTTCCGCCGCCAACATCCGATAGGCGATCACATCGTCGATTTCTGCTGCCTACAGCATCGACTGGTCGTGGAAGTGGATGGCGCCCAGCATGCGGATGAGGAAAAAAAAGACGCCGCGAGGACAGCTCGACTCGAAAAGCACGGATTCAGGATCATCCGATTTTGTAATGATGACGTGCTGAGGAATCTCGATGCCGTGCTGACGACCATAGTCGAGGCTCTCACGGAGAGCGGATTCGAGCGGAACGCAGAAGCAGCAGCAGAACCAGAATCCCAGAGCTAATGTCCCTCTCCGACCGGTAACGATTTTCGCTGCGCGGCCATCGCATGAACTGCGCCGGGCTACCTCCCCCGATCAACGGGGGAGGAAGGAAAGACGGCAGCGGAAAAGAAAACCTTAGTGGCCCTTCTCCTTCTCCGACAGCAATCCCGCCGCCGCGAGCGCCTTCTTCTTCGCACCGTCCAAATCATAATGGCGACGCGTCACGATGCGCTGCGCATACAGACCGCCACCGGCCTGCACGTTCGTCACTGCGCGCCATCCGCCGAACGTATCCGCCGTCAGGTCGCGGATCGCATGGAACAGCCGCAGCCGATACTCGCCATCGATGTCCTTGCCGGTGCTCATGTACTTGCGCACCAGCGCGCCAGTCGCCTCACTCTCAAGATCCGATACCGACGGCGCGGTGAGAATCGACCCGCCACCGATATCGTGCAGATGACGCACCATCAGGCTGTAGTTCGCCGCGCCATGATACTTACCCGCGTTGGTGTAGAGTTCGTTGGGGAACGCGCTGCCGTCCGAGGTGATTTCGCAGTTCGCGATCGCCGCTTCGAGCGCCGAGCGCACCAGCGTAGCATGGATGATCATCTCGGAGATTTTTTCGCGCACGTGCGATTCCCGCGCGAGGCCATTGGCTTCCGCGATTAGCTGCGCGAAGCCGACCAGCTGGTCAGCCGTCTCCGCGAGGTCGTGCAATCCGCCCAGCCGCTCCCAGAGCCCCAGCGAATGCGCGAAGACCGCGGCGTGCTCCACTTCGCCGTCGAGGAAAACGCGCTCGCGCGGCACCACGACGTCATCGAAGATGACGAAACCCTCCGGCATGTGATTCTTCGACGAAAAGGGAAAGTCGCGCGTGTCGGCATTCCGCGGCGCGTAGGTCGTGTTGACGATCTTCACGCCCGGCGAATTGACCGGCACCATGCACGCCACCGCGTATGCTTCCTCGCCCGCGTGCATCGCCTTGGTCGGAATCACCATCAGGTCGTGGCCCAGCGCGGCCGCCGTGATGTGCAGCTTGGCGCCGCGGATGACGATATCGTCGCCGCGCCGATCGACGATATGCGTGTAAGCGTCGGGATCTTCCTGCTTGATGGGCGGCAGCGAGCGATTGCCCTTCGCATCGGTGATGCACTCGGTCGTGCGGATGTCGCTCTTCTGCCCCTGCTCGACGTAATGCTGGATGCGCTCGTGATACTTCGGCAGCTTTGCGCCGATGCGCGCGCCCGCCGTCGTCAGCGTCATCACCGATTGATAGGTGACCAGCGAAAGGATGTCGCCGCCGTGCTGCATCTTGATGCGCTCGCGCAGCTCTTCGGCCGAATGCGGAATCGACATCAGCGGATTGAGCGCGCCGGCTTCGGGCCGATACCAGCGGTCGTAGCCGCGCGCGATCTGATCAACCGACTGGCCGAGAATCGGATGGCGCGGGAGGTCCTCGATCCGTTCGCCCTCGAAGAAAATCGCGCGGCCGTCGAACAGTGACTTCTTATATTGCGAGCCGGTCAGCATCGGACCTTCACCTCGTCGATATTATGGATATTGGGTTGAACGATCGGTTAGCCCGCATCGTTCGAAAACCAAGAAAATCAGAGTTGACGCCCCATTTGCAAATCGATTGCAAGCGGGTGTCCAGCACAGGCTTCGGCCGGCGGTTCTCGATCGAAAAAGAATCGCGGGTGAAGTCTGTGCTACCCGATCAGAGATGACGAAATTTAGAAATGCGTTGCACCGCCCTCGTCGAAATGACGAACCGGCGATGCCTTCGGTTTGACGTATTGAAAGGAGGTCTGGCACTGAGTGCAAGTGCCTTGCGGCTGGCTACCATTGCGGCGAACCAGTTTGATGTTACGCACGACTCCGTCGGTGCACAGATGGGCGGCGACGGGGTAATCGTAGACGGTGCGGGTTACCGCAGTTTGTTCGGCCATTCTCTTCGCTATCGCTCCCTCATGCAGATTTTTCCTTCTTCGCAGGTTCGCGCTTTCGGTTGATAGCTCTATGCGCGAACAATGCGAGAGCCAAATGTAGCGCAAATTTTTTGTCGATCAACAATTTGGCGCTGCTTCAGTGAAATTTTTTTTCCTGCTGACTCTGAAAGTGACGATCTCGAACGGACGCAGATTCACTTCCAGCCCTCCGTCGCGATGCCGTCGCACTCCCTGCTTTTGCAACGGGCGTACCGCGAGGTCGACAACCCGCCCGCGGCGTCCTTTTCCGAAGCCGAAACGCGCCGTCTCCGGATTCGGCGAGATGCTGAAAGCCCTCGCCACGTAAGCGTTTTCGCGATCCAGCATTCTCGCGGTCGAGAACATCACGCGCGGGTTATCGCAGGAAAAAAGTTGCAGCCCTGCAACCTCATCGGCGGCCATTCGCGTCGAAAGGACCCGCGGTGGGACGACATATGTCACCATTTGAGGCATCACGCCCGCGTCGAGATGGCCGCCG
>DATGKG010000315.1:0-20870 GCA_035294805.1 Binataceae bacterium (SeqCode)
CGTCCGGCGCCGTCGTCGAATCGGATCGCCTCGTGCTCGCGATCGCGGGCGTAAAGGTGGCGGCCCGCGGTGCGCTGCTGATCGATGCACTGCCCGCTGCAGCCGAGCAGATGCGCGAGCGCGAGTTCATCGTGAGCCTCGATCTGAAACTCGGCCGCGCGAGCGCTACCATCCTGACCTGCGACCTGAGCTACGATTACGTTAAGATAAACGCCGAATATACGACCTGAATTCGCGAGGTTTTGCGCATGGCCACCAGGATCGCATCGCGCGGCGACATTCCCGAAGGCACCGGAAAGACGATCGACTACGCAGGGAAAAAGATCGCGCTCTTCAATGTCGGCGGAAAATTCTACGCTATCGACAACGAATGCAAGCATCGCAAGGGACCGCTCGGCGAGGGAACGCTTGATGGCACGACGGTGACTTGCCCGTGGCACGGATGGGAGTACGACGTGACGACCGGCGCGAATCTCGACGACGAGAACATCAAGCTCGGATGCTATGCGGTGAAGTTGGAGGGCGACGACATCGTCATCGATAGCTGAGCTAGCGCGGACCTCCGAACAGACGGCCCGCGCCGTACGTCACCGCGCCCGCCGCGATTCCCGTCAGCATGCTCTCGATACCGCTGCGCCACCATGAGCGCGAGGTGATGATCGTCTTGGCCGCGCCGACCGCGAACAGCACCAGCACCGTGATGACCACCGAAATAGCGATTCCGCTCGGCGGTGCGACGAAGAGATATGGCGCGACCGGCACCGTCGCGCCGACGAGGTACGACGCGCCGACCACGACAGACGACTTGAGCGGCGATTCGAAACTTTCCTCGTTGAAGCCGAGTTCCTCGCGCATCATCACGTCGGCCCAGCGGTCGGGATCGCCGGTGATGTGCGTGACGATCTGATCGAGCAGCGGTCCCGAAAAACCCTTCGCCTTGTAGATGCCGCGAATCTCGTCGCGTTCGTGCTCGGGGAAGCGCTTGATTTCGTAGCGCTCCCGATCGACCTCACTTTCGTAGAATTCAATCTGCGATCGCGCCGAGATGAATGCCGCCAGCGCCATCGAGACCGCGCCGCCGAGCATCTCCGCCAGCCCTGCCATCAGCACGATGCGCGTGTCGCTGAAAGCGCCCGCGACGCCCGAGGTCACCGCGAACGACGCGACCAGCCCGTCGTTGAGCCCTAGCATCACATCGCGCAGGTTGGCGCCCGCCGCGACGTGGCGCTCGGCGTGATGCTTGTACTCGCGTTGTCGAATCGAGTGCGCCATCAGCTTCGCTCGTGCGAGCGCTCGACCTCGCGCTTGAGGTCGAGAAATTCCGCGACCATTTTTCTCCGCGCGACGCGATCGGAAGATCGGCCCGCATACGAGTACAGAAAGTCGAGCCGTCCCGCGCGTGAGACAAACCTCCCGATACTGCGGTCGAGATGCACGAGGTTCAGCATGCGGCGGCGATGCGACACGCGCGAGGCGCGGCGGAAATCTTCCAGGTCGAGGAAGTAGAGGCGCAGCGCGCCGTCGCGTTCCTCGACCATGATGTTGGTTTCCTGGAGGTCATGCGTGTAGATGCCGGCGTTGTGCATTCGTTGAAGTTCGTTAGCAAGCGCATCCGAGACGGTCTTGCGACGCGCGTAGCCATGGCGCGCTTGGCCTTCGCGCCCTAGAGCGAAATGACTCAGGATCTGCGCGCGCTCCAGTGCCTCGCTAAGGAGATAACTGGCGCACACCGATCCTCCCGCGATCGCATCCATCGCGGCGAGCGGCGTCGCACAATGAAACCCGGCATCGCGCAGAATCTTTGCACCGCGCAGCGCCCGCGCGGCGCGCGAACCCGCCACCATTTCATACGCGCCTGCGATGCGCGAGCGCACTTCGGTTCGCTTGATGAAGACCGCGCGTCCGTCTGCGCATGAAATAAATCCCGCGCGAGTTTTTCCTTCCGCCTTGACCAGCCGAAACAACGGCGATGCCATCAGATCATCGGCTCGCTCGATAAGGGCCGCTATCTCGGATGATTGGGCGTAGAGCACGCGGCGACGCATCGCGCGCTAAGCGTACAGCATTCGGATGCCGACCGCACCGCAATGAGAAAGGCGGCAGCGCATCGAAGCGCCACCGCCGTTCTCGTCGCCAGTTATGCTCATTCTCGCTTGGTCTCGACCACCAACTGGCCGCCGATGTGCGCGCCGTGCAACTGGCAGTAGTACGGATAGATGCCGGGTTTATCGGCGGTGAAATGGACGACCTTCGGCTTCTCGCCGCGCGTAACGATCTCGCTGATGTGATAGGCGGGGAGTTCGAAGCCGTGAGTTACTGCGGTACCCGGAACTTCGTTCTTCAGATTGAGCGTAACCTTGTCGCCGGCCTCGACCACGATGGTGCTCGGCAGCCAGAATTTGGTATCGCCGATTAGTTCCGAGACCACCGTGAACTTTTTCTCGCCCGGCGCGGCGTCGCTGGAGCCCGCGGTGGTGGTCGATGGCGCGGCGGCCGGCGCGGATTCCTGTGCATGCGCCGCCGGCGCGACCGATGCCGCAAGCGTGCCGATAATCAGGGTTGCCGCAAATGTGCGAAGTGCAAGTTTGATCATTTTTCCTCCCGTGGCGCCTCGCGGCACCTATAACGTTAGCCGTTAAACTGCTTCGTAAGCTTGCGCCATTCGGTTTCATTTTTGCCCGGATGGTAGGGCATGTAGAACGCGACGCGATCGAGCAGCCCGTCGTAGCGCTTCTTCAATTTGTCGCCGATATCGTCCCAGGTGCCGGTCACCGAATAGACCTCGAGCATCTCGTCGGTGATCTCATTCGCCATCGCGTTCCATTCGCCCTTCGCGGCTTTTTCGTTGAGGCGATCGGCAACCGCGCCCCATCCATGCGTCTCGAGCACGATGCGATAGGTGCGCGTGGACGCATAAAAGGAAATCTGCTGGCGGACCTGCGCGCGCACCTTCTCCTGCTCTTCCTTGTTATGCCCGACAATCGCGAACGCGATCGCGACGATACTGAAATTTTTGCGGTCCCGGCCGGACTTCTTCAGCCCCTGGTCGACGTGCGGGAGCACATAGTCGGCGAGGTACTTGGGCGAGTTGAACGGATGCGCATGAAGACCGTCGCACGCCTCGCCCGCGAGCCGCAGGATGTGCTCGTTCAATCCCGCGATATAGATGGGAATGTTCGGCCAGTCGTGATGCGGCGGCGAGAAGAACGGCGTCATCAGCGAGAAGTTGTAGTACTTGCCCTCGTACTTCAGCTTCGAGCTGCCCTTCGACCAGCATTCGAAGATCGCACGGAGCGATTGCACATACTCGCGAAGCTTCGGGACCGGTGCCTCCCACTTGGTGCTGTAGCGCCGCTCGATGTGCCCCTTCACCTGGGTGCCGAGCCCGAGGATGAATCGTCCGCCGGACAGCCCCGCGAGGTCCCAGGCTACTTGCGCGGTCGCCATCGGGCTGCGCGGAAAAGCGATCGCGACGGCGGTACCGATCTTCGCTTTCTTCGTATGTTCGGCGGCGAGCGCCGCGGGCAGGAACGCGTCGCTGCCGGCTTCCGCAGTCCAAATCGCATCGAAGCCGGCTTCTTCGGCGGCCTTGGCAACGGAGGGCGCGTCGTTGAGGTTGCGCGCGAGCAAAGTCGTATCAAGCTTCATCGATGATGACTCCTTGTAGAAGCGTGACGGTAACAAACAGTAATGCGTTCTGGAAAGCGCTCAGCGCGACGCAATGTTCATCGAACGGAGGCGGCGACGCGCAGCGCGAGGGCGGGGAAGTCGCTCATGATGCCGTCGACGCCGAGCTCCAGCATCGCGCGCATCGCAGGTTCGTCGTTCAGCGTCCAGATATGGACCTCGACGCCATGCTCATGCGCCATCGCGAGCGTTTCCGGCGTGGCGAGTTTCCACGAGTAGTGCTCGGGCGGAATTTGCAAAGCATCGCCGCGCGGACGGTATGCGCCATCGTGCGCGGCAAGCGCCTGCATGAAGGCCGCGATTTCCAGATAGCCGAAGCTGGTCGGGAGGCCGGGTGCGAGCGCGCGAATCTCGTCGAGGCGATTTTGATGCTCGCTCGCGAGGAGCACGCGGCGGCGCATCTTCGCCAAGTCGATGACTTTCAGTACCGCTTCGGAGACGCTCGCATCTTCGGGCTTGAGATCGATGTTGAAGAATGCAGTCGGGAACGTGGTCAGCAATTCTATAAGCCGCGGGATGCGCAACCCGCGGCCGCGAAACGGAAACTCCTCGCCATCGAGTGTGAAGCTGTATCCCGCGTCGACTTTTGCGACTTTGTCGTAATCCGCATCTTTGATGAAACCGACGCCGCAGCAGCATCGCGCGAGGTCCGGATCATGCGCCACGACGATCTCGCCGTCGCGTGTCATATGCACGTCGGTTTCGAGGTAGCGTGCGCCGAGGTCGACCGCGGCCTGGAACGACGCCATCGTGTTCTCCGGATGCGTACCGGCGCTGCCACGATGCGCGAAGATTCGCGGACGCGACGCGCTGAAGAAGTCGCTGTCGAGGCTGGTCCTCATCGGCTTGGTGCCGAGAGTATCAGTCGGTGATGGCGGTTTTGTAGAGAGAACCTTGCCCTGAAACCACGTGAGCGCCGCGCACGCTGTGGGCCTTGGCTCTGAGATGCGACTTCAAGGAAACGTGAAACTGATCCGCCAGCGCCGAGATGGCGGGTTTGCGCGCAATCATCGGCGCGTAGTGACTGCCGAGATTGGGCAACTTCGCGAGCGCGGTCTGGTAGCGCTGCTTGAAATTTTCGAACAGCGCCTTCATCCGCGGCGACACCTGATGATGCACCCCGAGCGTCTGCGTCAGCGGATCGACATTCAATCCGCGCTTCTCAATCGCGAAATGGAGATGCGGTCCGGTCGAGAGGCCGGTCGATCCGACGCGTCCTATCACCTGTCCGATCCGGATGTAGTTGCCGGGCCGCGAGATGCTATCGATCTTCGAAAGATGCCCATAGATGCTGACGGTATTGTTATCGTGTTCGAGCCGGATGCAATTGCCCAGCTCCCCGCACCATCCCGCGGTTTCAACTCTGCCATCGGCAATGGCTTTGACGGGAGTGCCATACTGCGCCGCCAGGTCGACGCCAAGATGGGCGCGATATTGGTGAAGGATCGGATGGTAACGATGCAGTGAGAAGGGCGATGAGATGTACTGGAAGTTGACCGGATAGCGGAGGTACTGCGGTCCGAGTGCATGCCCCTCTTCATCATAGAGATGCGCTCGACCATGCTCGTCGCGGAAGGCGAAGGCCTCGATGGTGTGGGTGCCATGGCGAATTTGCGCGGCTTCGATATCGCCGGCCATGCGATGGACCCCGTCGCGGCTAATCTGTTCGTCGTAGATCAGTTTGACTGCGGTCCCGGCCGCCATATGGTCGAGGTCGTAGCGGCCCGAGAAAGCTTCCTCAAGACTGTCGACGATGGGTTGCGGGACATGCTGCTTAACCGCGGTGTCGTGGAGGCTGTTCCCGCGAACCTCGAACGCGAGACTGATGGGACGGACGGTATAGCGAATGGGCTCGCGATAGGCCTTGATGATGCCGCTGCCCAACGATGATTCGTAGATTTGCGTGCGGTCATCGAGATCGTATTTGAAGCCGGTGACCGACCCGGTTTCGGAATCCTTGTATACAGTGACCGGATGTCCTTTGCGCAGCAGATTGCTCGCGGCGGCACCCTGGAAGTAGTTCGCCCACAAATGAGCGTCCTGCCGCTCGAGGCCGGCCTGCATCAGATAGCGCTCGATAGTGGCGGTACGTTCGAGGTCGGTCTGAATCGCTATGCTGGGAGGAGCAGGATCCTCCGACTCGGCAATTTCATCATAGGGGTCGACATCCTGCACTCCCGCCGTGACCATCGGAGAACTGCCATCAGGTGGAGCGGGCGCAAAAAATAGGTGAATTGCGGCCGCAGTTGCCAGAAATGCAACTATGAGCGCGATCAACGCACGTGGCAGCACGCCCCCAGACGGTCCCCGAAACCCCATCGGAGCGAACCTTAGGACATTTGCCCATTCGTAGCAAGGATTTTCAGATGCATTCTTTATTGCCCCCTCACGGTCGAGATAATGCCGTTCGGAGAGTAGCATTCGGCGTACCATTAAGATGTCGATAGCGGCTTTGGATTTGGGTGCTCGTAGAATCGGCATCGCGGTGACCGATGCCGACGGGTCGTCAGCATTTCCCTTGCGCACCATCACGCGCAGTCGCTCGTTGGGTGCGGACGTGGCGGCTATCCGGCATGCGCTAGGTAGCCGTCATATAGAGTGCCTTGTGATAGGACTGCCGGTCAATATGGATGGCTCCGAAGGTCCGATGGCGCGACATGCGAGAAACTTTGCCACCAAAATCGCGCAAGCCTTGGGCGCCGAGGTGAAGCTTCACGATGAGCGGCTTTCCAGCTTCGAGGCCGAAAAGCGTCTCGGCGGTGAGGTCAAGCGCAGCAAGATGAAATCGGCCATCGACGCGATGGCCGCGATGGTGATTCTGGAAAGTTATCTCGAAGCCGAACGACTGCGCGCCCAGTCAGCCGCTAAGGCAAAATCCACGGCCAAATCTACAGATTGACAGCATTCGCAATGCCGGCCCGCTCGGCGGCGCATTCGCCGTTGATGTCACTTGTTGCGAGATGCTCGAGCAGCGATTCGCCGACCGTCACCGCGCGGCCATTGCGGGTGAGATGGCTCAGGACACCGCGCCTCGTCACGCCGACCACCGGGCTTTGCAGGCTTGCGCCGAGCGCGAGAGATTCCTGATACACCTCCGCGGTCTCCGTTGCGAGCGCATCGACGATTTCCTTTCCTCGCGGCGTCAGCTTGCCATGACGGCGTAACTGATTGATCCCCATCTCGAGCTGAACCGGGATGCGCGAGATTTGATCGCGCGCGAACCCGAGCCGCCATTCACTCAACGAGGCCTCTCGCATAGCCGCGCTCCAGAAGCGGAACACCGGCTGGAACACGTAGACCGCATGGAGGATGCCATGCAGCGGGCGCAACGTGTCGACCCACGGCGAGTAATGGTTCTCGCCCTCGATCTCATCTTCCTCGCTCATCTCGAAGAACGGGCCGCGCTCCTCGATCGCGAACAGCGTATTGTGATGGAACTCGTGAATGAACGATGACGCGAGCACGTAGGCATCGGTCGGCACGGTGCATACAAATGCGCCGGGTAATTCGGAGGCGGTTACGTTGACGAAAGTGTCGTCATCGGGCTTGAGCGCGATGGTGTGCAGGCCGGCCGCCAGATGGGTGAACGTCCAGGGCTGATAGCGCCGAATCGCCTCGAGCGCAGCGGTCACCAATGGGGCATGCTGAAACTGAAATGACAGCGGCATGCGTGCCCAATGGCGAGGGATGCCGAGTCCCGGCAGCCGGAACATCGCGGGATTGAGGAAGACGCTCACTTCGCCGCAGTGCATCGCGGGACAGAGTTCGAGATGTGCAGCCTTGTCCGCAGTGCTTCCCGCATCTGAAATTGGCACTGCGCGCGCGGGATCCCGTAGTTGAATCGCGCCTCGCGCGAAACCGGATATCTTCGCGTCGGCGTCGCCAACTAAAACATATGGGGTGCCCGGAATCGCTATTGGCAATTGCGCCGCATAGGGCTCGTCGAACGACACATCGGTGCCGGCCACAATCGCGAGGCCGAGTGCAAATCGCTTGAACTCGCGCAGATGATGCTCCAGTGCGTCCTTGGGATTAGCGATTCCGATATCGGCGCAATAGTCTCGCTCAGCGGTGCCGAGCGGCTCGCCGCGTAAGCTTGCAAGGAAATGAACCGCGCGCCGGACCCAGAAGTATGCGCTCGGATCGTGCCATACTTGCGTGAAGTGACTCGGGTCAGCATTCGCGATCCATTCGAAGAGGCGGAGGAATTCCTGGCTATCGGTGATCTGATGCGGTTGCGAGGCGAGCGTGCGCTGGACGGCGATCAGCGCGATGCCGCTCTTTTCGAGCCGGCGCTGATAGCCTTCGGAATCAGCCCACAACAACTCCTTGGGGCTCATCTCGCGCAGAGTATCGCTTTAACGATCGCTGTCGGAGGACTGATCGTCGATGCGCGGGCCGCCGAGCGGCTTTCCGCCACGGACGGAGGGGCGCATTTTCGCGGTCCACAGTATGCTGTCCGCGCGGCCCTTGATGCCGGCGACGACCTGCGAAACCTCATCCGTGCGACTCGCTACGAATTCGCGCAGGTTCAAAATCTTCATGTTTTCCCCCGTGATGCTTTCGGAATTCTATTCGGTATCCGAAGGTTCATCGACATTGGCAAGCGTACACTTTCCGCCGCGGGTCGCTGCGCGCATCTCGGCGGTCCACAAGACGCTGCCGGAGACGCCACGGATGCCCCTCGTGAGCTGGTCGATCTCGGCACCATTGGACCGCATCAGCTGGATTAAACTGAGTTTCTTCGCCGATTTCATGTTTCCCCTCGCTGTACAGCCATAGGTGACCTCGAAAGATAGGTCAAGTAGAGGCTACGTATGGCTAATATCAATAAGGATTAGCGATGCCTCGTTGGGACGGACTTTTCGCATCAATTCCGCAGTATCTCTTCACGTTGCGCTCGCAGTATTGGCCCGGCGAGCGGCTCAATCGCTATGTGGAAAAACGTCTCATCGAAACGTTTGCGGTCGCTGAAAAGATTCCTTTTTACCGCGATAGGATTTCCGCCACATTATTCCTCTCACATCACCTCGCACGGATGCCGATCCTTCCGCGCGCCGACATTCCGTTGCTTGCGGCGTCAGTGCGTGCGATGCATCCCGACGCTACTCTGCTCGCGTCCGGACTGACCTCCGGCTCGACCGGCAATCCGGTCTCGTTCTTCTATGACTCGGGGCATCAGGCGAGCCGTTTCGCCGCGCGAGCGCGCTATCTTCGCGAGAACGGATGGAGCCCGTTTCGGCGCAGCCTCTGGATCGTGTCGACCGCGATGCAGTCGCCGGACCTCCTGTTCACCCAGAGCCGATGGCTTTTCGGCATCACCTTCCGCTCGCATTTGATCGATATGGAACAACTCGCCGACACGCTGCGCGCGATGGATCCCGCCTTCCTCTACTCCTATCCGGTGAACCTGGACGGTCTGGCGCGCATCTTCGAAGCACGCGGCGAACGGGTGCCCTCGCTGCGGCGGATTTTCTCCGGCTCCGAGGTTCTAGAGGCTTCGCAGCGCGAGCGCATGCGTCGCGTGTTCGGCGTCGACGTCGCCGACAACTACGGCTCGACCGAAGCATTCATGGCGTGGGAATGTCCGCACGGTAGCTACCACGTCAATGCCGAGCACGTGGTTGTTGAAATCGTCGATGACGTGGGACATCCGACCGTCCCGGGTAAGCTCGGCCGCGTGCTCGTCACCACCTTGCGCAATCGCGTGATGCCGCTCATCCGCTATGAAATCGGCGATTGGGCGGTCGCGGCGGAGGGCGCCTGCCGATGCGGCCGGACGCTGCCCTGCATAGGCGCCGTGGGCGGCCGCGACATCAACCTTTTCATCGATGGTGAGGGCAAGCCCTACACGCCATGGCCGCTTTTCCGCCCGCTGCTGGTGCGCGAGTGGATCACGCAGAATCAGATCGCGCAGTGCGGCGTGAGCGACTTCGTAGTCCGATACGTCGGCGATCGCACGCTGACGGCTGAAGACGAGGAGCAGTTCCGGAATCATTTCGAAACGATTTTGCACGCGCCCGCAAGGATCGCATTCGAGCGGCTCGACAAAATTCCTCGCGCCCCCTCAGGAAAGTTCATGATGGCGCTCAATGAAATGCCGGATCGGCCCGACGGCCAGGATAGGTTATTCTAACCGGAGGTTGATGAAACGATTTGATTGGTCAGCTGGATCGCATTGTTTGGGGCGCTTGCGGATTCGACCCAAGACTGCGCTCCACGTTTATTGGCGATACCGGCGTATAGTGGTTGTCCAGATAGAAGGAACGGCAAAGAGGGAGTGAAGGTTACCTCTAACTGACGTGGATAGAATCTTTTCAGCTCTCGCTCTTTCGATTTTATTCGTCGTTTTCTCGTCCACCGCGATTGATGCGGGCATTCAGAATGAGAGTGCGGACCGGGAACTCGGGCAGGTCGACCTCAATCACAACACGCTCGACTTCGGCGGCCCAACCGCACTCTTCTCCCCCTTAGCTGTAGCTGTTGATACGAGCGTCACTCCTAACCGCGTTTACGTGGTCGATACCGGTAACCATCGAGTGCTGGGTTATGCCGACGAAACCAGGCTCGCTCCCGGAGTGAGCCCCGATCTCGTTATCGGTCAGCCCGATCTGTTCTCGGCCATCCTGAACCTGGCCAGCCCGAACAATTCAATCCTTACGTCGCCGGTTTCGGCGGCGGTCGACCACGCGGGCAATCTCTATGTATCCGACTGGGCAGACAACCGTGTGCTCGAATATGACGACCCGTTCGCGCAATGCGGCGGGACATTCCCCTGCGTCAACGCCGGCGCACAACGTGTATTGGGTCAGTTAGGCAGCTTCGGCACCACCTATTGCGATTCGCTTCGCCGGCGTCAGCGCTGACTCCCTGTGTCATCCAGCCGGCGTAGCGGTTGACTCCGCGGGAAACCTGTTCGTGGCCGATGCCTCCAACAACCGCGTGCTGGGGTACAACACTCCAACCAGGAACGGTCAAGGAACGGACATAATCGCTGCTAAGGTATTTGGCCAGCAGGGAAACTTCACCACCGCTTTCTGTGACGGGACCAACGACGACCCCACCCCCGACACCTTGTGCCTCGAGCAGCTACCGCCACCGACCGGCCTGCCATTCACGACGATTCCCGCCATTGATTCCTCAGACAATCTCTGGATAGCGGACGCGCAGAACGGACGGGTGTTGGAATACGATCAGCCCTTTGCGCCCGGGGGAGGAGTCCCCGGGACTCCGGGCCATTCCGGCGACACCACGGCAGACTTTGCTATCGGAAGCGGCTTGAACCGGCCTACAGCTGTTGCATTAGATCCTGAGGGAAATGTTTATGTGAGAGATGAGTCAAATCTCCCCGAGGAGTTGATCGCTAACTACGGACGAGTCCTCGGGTATTTCAATCCCCTCATACCCGCCAGTCCCTTGTGCCCCGGGTGCGGGGATGGCGTCGCCGATTTCGTTTTTGGTCAGAACCGCAACCTCAATACCGTGACCTGCGCCGAAGAAGTGGATGCGACTACTCTTAGTTGCGACGATCCGATCGGTTTGGCAACAGACAGTGAAGGATCCCTGTTCGCCGCGGACAGCGGCAATAATCGAATCCTCGAATACGATAGTCCGACGACCAACCAGACTGCGAATCTCGAGCTAGGCCAACCGGATTTTTCCCATTCACTGGTGAACCTCGTTGACGGACGAAGTCTGGCCCGCCCTCTGCAAATCACGATCGACAGCAGCGGCGCAACCGCGCACCTCTACGTCGCCGATGCCGACAATAATCGGGTTTTGGGATGGAAAGATGCGACGGGATTCGCCAACGGCGCGATGGCGGATATTGTGATAGGTCAATCCGATTTCGCTTCTACTGCGGCGCGGGATTTCTCTTCTCCGGAAGGTGTGGCGGTTGACAGGAAGGGGAACCTCTATATCGCCGATACATTCAACAGCCGCGTTCTTGAATATCCGAACCCGTTTGCCGCCTGCGGGACGTTCCCGTGCGTTCTTTCGCAAGTTGAAGGGCCACAACTAGTCTTCGGTCAAGGCCCCTCTGGCTTTCCGACCGAAGCGTGCCCGGGCGGAGCCTCGGCAGACAGTCTTTCCTTTCCGTTCGCCGTGACCGTCGACACCCTTGGAAACGTTTACATTTCCGACACCGGGAACAATCGCGTCCTGGAGTATTACAGCCCCCTTGCTGGAAGCGGAGGAACACCGGGAAGGCCGGGAAGCGCAGGTGACACTACCGCCGATCTCGTTTTTGGCCAGGGCGACACTGGTGACAATTTTGGCTCTTGCTCGTGTGTCCCTTCGCCCGACGGGAACCATCTTTGCGGGGCGGCAGGCGTCGCAGTTGACCTTAATGGAAATGTGTACATAGCTGACGGTCGAGTCGACGAATACTTCAGACCGGGGATTCCCTCTGGAATCGGCGCCAAAAGGCCGGGGCGTCCACACGACGTAACTGCGGACGTGATCTTTGGCCAGGCGGGCTTCGGTCCAGACGGTTGTGTCAACGGTGCGGACTGCGTCTATGACGCCAGCGCGGTGGTGGCCGATGCCTTAGGGAATGTCTTCGTCGCGGACGCAGGAGGCCACCGGGTGCTGGAATACTTCGACCCCGGTGCACGCGGAGGCGGGACGCCAGGCAAGCCGGGTTCGGCGGGAGATACCACTGCGGACCTGGTCCTCGGGCAGAACGGCAGCTTCGATTCGAACACCTGCAATCAACAAGCGCCGTCATTCGTGCCTAATGGGTCGGCCACCGCCTCCACCTTATGTTTCCCTTCCGGTGTGGCGCTCGACAATCTCTCCAACCTGTTCGTTTCAGACTCCGGGAATCATCGAGTGCTCGAATTCAATGTCGCTCCAGTCGCCGGATCTCTCGCACTGGCGCCCAAGGTAATCAATTTCGGCGTGGTCGGGCAGAACAGCAGCAAGTCAAGGAAGCTCACAATTCGCAATGTTGGCCGCGGCAAGAATGCGGTCGCAGTCGGCATTCAGGTGGAAACGGCGGCATCGCCCTTCGGCATTCAGAACCAGTGCTTCGGCACGCTGGCCGTCGGCGAAAGGTGTAGCGTCATCGTTACCTTCGCACCGACAGATACGATGCCTCACACCGGAACCCTGATAATCGACGACAACCTCGAGGGCGGACCGCAGCAGGTACAGTTGAGTGGAACCGGCAGAGCGCCGATTCGGTAAGTTTCTCCAAAAAAGGAAGGCAGCCACCGAGGCTGCCTTCTTTCGCATGACTATTTGAATTCGCGTCAGATGACCGGGACGGTCGCGCGCCAATGATGGAACTTCTTGTCGTTGTTCACATCGAAGGCCTTTTCGCCCGGCTTCAGACACGGACGCACTGTGGTATGGCACCCTTTGCAGTTGTTCGCGCGTACGTCCTCTTTGCGGACATCGAGGAGTCCGGCCGCGACTGCGACCTGCATCTTTCCGGCGTCATCGTTGATTTCGCCGTGCACGCTTTTCTTGACGTAATCAGCGGCCGCGCCATGACAAGCTTCGCATGAAACGCCCTCGCTGATGTCGGGCGCGCCGTCCTGGCCCGCGCCCGTCGCATGACACTTCAGGCACATCGAACCTTCGGCGGTAGGATCGCTGACGTTGGCCTTCGCGGCGGCCTTCTTGCCCCAATCATTGCTGAGCGCGGCGTTGGCTTTGGTGGCGTGGGGGTCCTGTTTCCATACGGCGACGGGCTTTGCTCCGGCCTGTCCATCGGGGCCGATGAAATTCTTCGCGGCCTCCTTGTCGCCGTGACAATCTTCGCACTGCGCCTCACCGACGAACGCATGACCTGCGGCGGATGCGCTGCCGACGAAGCTGGAAAACGAGAGGCCAATTGCCGCGCTTAGCGCGAGGCTGCTCAGGAGAATTCGCGACGCCGTTTTCATGGGAGCGATCCATACACAAATGCATCGCGAAGTGCAATTACATGCTGACGAAATTTGCGCAGAGTTGTAGCGAAGCGTATGTAGGGACGAAATAACACGTTTTTCTTGCGATGGTTCGCGTGCGCGTTGCGAAAAGCGCAGCGCTTTGCTTGACGCATCCTCGCGTTACGCGCTACCAGTTTTGCGCGCTTGCG
Organism: Binataceae bacterium (SeqCode); assembly: GCA_035294805.1. GTDB lineage: Bacteria > Desulfobacterota > Binatia > Binatales > Binataceae > DATGKG01. The sequence goes on from DATGKG010000315.1 coordinate 13,778, forward strand.
GAAGGATACTGGAGACTCGCAGATGTCACGTGTCGGCATCGTTCTCGCCATCATCGTGGCATGTGTATCGATCCCCCACGCGGTCGAGGCGCGCACTCACACCCGCCGGCGTCATCACGTTTACGCCGTTCATGCCGCGTCGCGACGCATCAAGGCGCCGTCGCATTCGCGCAGCGCCATAGCTAAATACGAAACGCGCAGGGGCATCGTCCACGTGACGTTCGCTGCTCGGGCGGATTCCGATGACACCGCCAGGCGTCACGTGACGCATGCGCATCCGCATCGCGCGCGACATCTGATGAAGGCCGCGAAAAAGGTGTCGCCGTCGCCGATGCTTCTTGCGGAAGATACCTCGCCGAAAGCATCGAATGCGGATAGTGCGAGTGCGCCAGATCCTTCATCTGATCCTCCGTCGGATCCGCAATCGGCCAATGAAAAAATGCGGCAGCAGGCCGACGAATGGAACGGTGGCGCCCCGCCCGGACAGCCGCTCAAGCCGCTCGGTTATGCGGGGACATCACCGCCGCGCCTGGCGACGCCGGCGTGGACGCGCGACAGCGATTTCATTCCGATTCAGGACCGATGGCGCATCGGGTTTCCCACCTGGGATCGCTACAAGGCCGGTACGCCCGGCGAATATCCGTACACCCTCGGTCATTGGTGGGATCCGTACGATCAGAATGTGCTGAAGGGCGACTATCCGATTTTCGATAATCACACCTTTTTCAACATGACGGTGATGAGCGACACGCTGGCAGAAGATCATCGGCTGCCGACTGCCGCGCCGCAGGATACGGTGCCGGGCAACAATAATCCGGATTTCTTCGGCAGCGGCAATCGCGTCGACTTGCAGCAAAATTTCATCCTGTCGTTCGATCTCTTCCATGGCGATGCGGGATTCAAGCCGGTGGATTGGGAGTTCCGCTTCACCCCCGTGTTCAACCTCAACTACCTCGACGCGCAGGAGACCGGCGTCACCGATGTCAACACCGCCGAGGGAACGACGCGGTACGATTCGCACGTCGGCATCCAGGAATTGTCGTTCCAGTATAAACTCGCCGACTTGTCCGAATACTACGATGTGATCGATGCGAAGGCGGGCATCCAGCCGTTCACTAGTGACTTTCGCGGCTTCATCTATTCGGATGAGGAGCCGGGCATGCGCGTGTTCGGCAACTACGACGAAAACAAATGGCAGTACAACCTCGCGTACTTCGAGCAGCTCGATAAGGACACCAACAGCGGGCTGAATACGGTGTTTCGCACGCGTGGCCAGCATGTGATCGTTGCTAATCTGACGCGCCAGGACTTCATCTTCCCGGGCTACGACGCGCAGCTCGATTTCGATTACAACAACGACAATGGCGGCGCGCACTACGACAACAATGGCTTCCTGGTGCGGCCGGCGCTGGTCGGCACCATCAAACGCCACGCGGTCAATGCCGCATACTTCGGCTTCACCGGCGACGGTCACATCGGACGCATCAATGTGACGGACGCGTTTTACGAGGCGATCGGCCGCGACAGTTTCAATCCCATCACCGGACAACCTGAGAACATCAACGCGCAGATGGGCGCACTCGAGCTCTCATACGAGCGCGACTGGTTGACCTACAAGGCCGATTTCTTCTACGCATCGGGCGACGGCAACATCAACAGCCACACCGCGAGCGGCTTCGATTCGATCCTCGACGATACCGACTTCGGCGCGCCATACAGCTATTGGAATCGGCAAGGGATCGGGCTCAGCGGCACCGGTTTGCTGCTCAAGGGACCGCTCAGCCTGTTGCCCGATCTGCGCAGCTCGAAGCTCCAGGGACAGGCTAACTTCGTCAATCCGGGACTCTTGTTTTACAACCTTGGCCTGATCGCGAAGATCACGCCGCGCCTGGTTGCCGAAGCCGATGTTAATTTCAGTCAATTCGACAAGGTTGGAATGCTCGAGCAATTACTCCATCAAAATGCACTTGGGCATGACCTCGGACTGGATACCAGCATCGGATTGAGATACCGCCCATTGCTCATTGAAAATATCATTCTGAACGGCGGAGTAGCATTCTTTACTCCCGCTTCCGGTTTCCGTGATATCTACAACAGCCAGGAACTATATTCGTTCTTCACCTCAATGACGTTTACCTACTGAGTAGCTAGTACTGAGTAACACTGTGGGACTGAGTATTCGCGGCAGGCGCAGAGCGGCGCAACATATCGCACTTACAATCGCCGCATCGGCGGCGCTCTTGTCGGTCATCATCTTGATGTGGGCGGTCATCGCGACGCGCGGAACATCGGCGCTCGCGAGCGATATCGAGGAAGCGCCGGTCGGCACCGGTCCCACTAGCGGGTCAGTCACTCAGACCACCACGACGACTACGACTTCGACGACTGAAATCCCTGCGACGCCAGCATCTAAAGAAAAACTCTCCGCGGCTGAAAAAGAGGACCTCAACGATCCCGCGGTGAATCCCGGCGGGATGCCGCGCGAACGTTTCTCGCCCAACCGCGGGCCGTATCAGAAACCGAAGATGCCGCCCGATCTCTCGAAGCAGACGCAGGCCGAGGCGGATGCGAAAAGCGTCGGATGCAAAAGCGCCGGATGTCACGTCGGCATCGAGGAGATGCATCCGGGCTCGCCGCTGGGATGCGTCGATTGCCATGGCGGCAACGCGACCGCGACCAAGAAGGAAGTTGCGCACGTTCATCCACTCGATCCGCGCGATTGGCCCAAGAGCGGACGCCTTCCGGTGCGCTCCTACGCAATGCTCAATGACGAATCGCCGGCGTTCGTACAGTTCGTGAATCCGGGTGATCTCCGCGCGGCTCGGATGACTTGCGGCAATGCATCGTGCCACGCCGATGAAGTCGAGCATGTGCGCAAAAGCATGATGGGTACGGGCGTCATGCTGTGGGAGGCGGCGTTGTACAACAACGGCGAGTACCCTTCGAAAGTCGCGCGCTTCGGCGAGGCATACACCGAAGATGGCCGCCCCGTTCGCGTCCGTACGTTGCCGCCGCCGACCATCGAGGACACTCTCAAACGCGGCATCCTTCCGTATCTTGATCCGTTACCGCGATTCGAAATTTCACAGCCCGGCAACGTGCTACGCGTGTTCGAGCGTGGCAACGATCGCCTGAGCATCCGCGGATATGGCACCGAGACCCGCACCGATCCGGTCTATCTGAGCTTGCACAAGACGCGTCTGCTCGATCCCGGTCTATGGTTCCTCGGCACCGCCGACCATCCGGGCGACTACCGCAGCAGCGGATGCAGCGGATGCCACGTCATCTATGCTAATGACCGCGACCCGGCGCATTCGGCCGGTTACGCGAAGTACGGCAACGAGGGCAAGAGCTTTTCGGATGACGCGGCGATTCCGAAAGATATTTCGGGCTTCCCCATCAAGCACGAATTCGCGAAGTCGATTCCGTCCTCGCAGTGCGTCGTATGCCATGTGCATCCGGGAACCAACGTTCTGAACAGCTATTACGGAACCATCTGGTGGGATAACGAGAGCGACGGCGAATTGCTCTATCCGAAAAAGGAAAAGCATCCGAGCGACGAGGAGACGGCCGTCGATCTGATGTCGAATCCGGAAGCCGCATCAGTCAAGGGCAACTGGTCCGATCCGAAATTCCTGACCCACGTGTCCGAACTCAATCCGCAAATGAAGCATGTGCAGCTCGCGGATTTCCACGGCCACGGATGGCTCTTCCGCTACGTCTACAAGCAGGACGACAAGGGCAATCTGCTCGACCGCAACGGCGACATCGTACCCGATGACGCGCCCGACAAGTGGAATCGCGCGGTCAAGCTGCAGGATATCCATGCCGAGATGGGCATGCAGTGCGCCGATTGTCACTTCAAGACCGATGCGCATGGCGACGGAAAACTCTATGGCGAAGTGCGCAACGCCATCGCGATTCGATGCGAAGATTGCCACGGTACTTTCAACAAGAAGGCGACCTTCAAGGGGACCGGCAACGCCGGCGAAGGTCTCGATCTGACGCGCGACCACAAGGGCGGCTTTCAGAAAACCGGCGCGAAGCAGAAGCTCACCGTCAATGGGAGATCGAAGTGGGTCGAGATCGCGCAGCTTTCCGATATCGATGATTCCCATTCGAAGAAGTACAAGAGCGCGTTCAACCTCGGACGATACGCTCACACCATTCAGAAGGACGGCCGCAGTTGGGGCTCGGTGAAGATTTCCGAGTCGGCGCTCGCGCATCCGAATTCCGAAATGGCTTGTCAGACCTGCCATTCGTCATGGGTGCCGAGCTGCTTCGGATGTCATCTACCGATGAAGGCGAATCAACGCCGCCCGATGCTGCGTTACGACGGCGAGATGACGCGCAACTGGACCTCGTACGACTTCCAGACCCTGCGCAACGACGTCTTCATGATGGCGCGTGACGGTGTGGTGACCGGCAATCGAATCTCGCCGGTGCGATCCTCATGCGCGGTGCTGGTCACCTCATACAATGCGCGCCGCGACGTTCTCTATACGCAACAGCAGCCGGTCTCGTCCGAAGGTTTCTCGGCGGAGGCCTTCAGCACGGCGGTCCCGCATACGGTGCGCACCAAGGAAACCAAGCAGTGCACCGATTGCCATATCTCGCGGGCGAATGACAACAACGCGAAGATGGCGCAACTAATGACGCTCGGCACCAACTTCGTGAATTTCATCGGACGCTTTGCGTGGGTTGGCGAAGGCGAGAAGGGCCTCCAGGCGGTCGCCGTGACCGAGCGCGATGAGCCCCAAGCCGTCATCGGCAGCCATCTGCATTCGCTCGCGTATCCCGAAGAATTCAAGAAGCACGAGGCGAACGATCACACACTGAAGGAGTCCTACTATCACGAGGCCGAGGACTGCCGCAGCATCTGGAATCGCGGCGAATATCTCTACACTGCTGATGGTCCCGGCGGCTTCGAGGTCTACGACATCGCGCACATCGACGACAAGGAATTCTCCGAGCGCATACAGACTGCGCCGGTGTCGCCGCTCGGCCAGCGCACCTACGTCAAGACGAAGTTCGCCACTGCGGTGGCGCTGCCGAGCACGCTTCTACTCGACCCGGCGCGCATCCAGCATCCGGAGAATCACGAGCAGAAAGTCTCGATGATGTACGCCTACGTCTTCGTGACCGACAAGTACGAGGGCCTCATCACCGTCAACATCGCGACGCTCGGCGACGGCAATCCTGACAACAACTTCTTCAAGCGCGGCGCGACCTACAATCCCGAAGGTGTGCTCAATGGTGCGGTCAACATCACGATGGTCGGCAACTATGCCTACATCGCATGCGACTTGGGAATCGAGGTGGTCGATGTCAGCGATCCGCTGCATCCGCAGCTCGTCGGGCAGGTCGGCGCGCCCTACATCCGCAAGCCGCGCGCGATCGCGGCGCAGTTCCGCTACGCCTTCGTGGTCGATGAGCAGGGCCTCAAGGTGCTCGACATCACCGATTTGAAGCATCCGCAGCCGGTGCCGGGCGCTACGATGCAAATTCCCGACGCGCGCAACATCTACGTCGCGCGCACCTACGCGTACATCTCGGGCGGCCGCCAGGGAATGATCATCGTCGATGTGCAGCGTCCGGAGCATCCGCAGCTCGATCAGGTCTTCAACGCCAACGGCACCATCAACGATCTGAATGACATCAAGATCGGGATGACCGACGCGAGCGTGTTCGGATATCTCGCCGACGGAAAAAATGGCCTCAAGGTCGTGCAGATGATTTCGCCCGAGACGCCCGGATATCTCGGCTTCTCGCCGCGTCCGACGCCGGTGCTGGTCGCGAAGTTCCCGACGCACGGTCCGGCGTTGGCGATCGCCAAGGGCCTCGATCGCGATCGCGCGGTCGATGAAAGCGGTAACCAGCTCGTGCTGTTCGGCCGCTTGGGTGCGCGCCCGTTCACGAAGGAGGAGATGGAGAAGCTCTATCTTCGCGACGGCGAGGTCTACACGGTTTCCGATACGCCCGACTCCGACAACGACCTCGCGCGCAAGCATTAGACACGTCAGGATGATGACAATCGGCGAGACTTGATCTCATCCAGTTTCGGGTCAATCATTGAAGAACGAGCGTCAGGAGATTGACGTGCGTTCAGGCAGCTCAGTCAGGGCACTACTTCTCGTTCTCGCCGCGTCGACGGTTCTATTGACCAGCGCTCAATGCTGGTCGTCCTTCGCGATAGCAGCTTCGGAGATCCCTGTGCTCGCCGGCCTTCGGCCCTCGACGGTCATTCACACTCGCGAGGAAGTTGCCGATAAAGGAGTCGACCTTTCGCGCGACGCCGGCCATGAGTGTGTCCAGGTGATGCCCGAGGTTGCATCGGCATCGCGCCCGCACCAGCTTGCCGATGAGGTCGAGATAGAAGTTTCTCCTCCGCATCGATTTCTGCATCGTCGAGTCTCACCGTCATCATCCGATGACGGCTTCCATTCCGCATTGCAGTAGCGACTGTTTCTCGAACACCTCTCGATTCGCGTTTGAAGCCCCGCTTCAGCGCGTCTCGACTCATCAACCTGCTGATCACGCAACAGGAGTTCGATTCGATGCTGCACATGCATTATTGGAAAACCGCCACGATCGCGGTTTCCGCAACTATTGTTTTTGCCTTGGTCTTTGCCGCATCCACTTTCGCGCAGGTGAAGCCGGGGGATTTCATCAGCCCTAACAACGCCACCAAAGTGAAAGATCTCGTTTCCCCCGGGGTGTATTACAAGGTCACCCATGGGATGGAGATGAAGATTGTTCCCAGCGAGCGCATCGACTGGCCGCCGCCGTATCGCGATGCGACGGAAAAATATTCCGGCCAGGTGCGACTCAGCGCCGATCATCGGAGCATTGTCGGCTACGTTTCCGGCCAGCCGTTCCCGCTGGTTGATACCAACGACCCATACATCGCCAACAAGATCATCTGGAACAATGTTTTCCGTCCGATAACGACCGACGACTACGACCTGCGCTTCTACGATTGCAATACCGCATACGAGAAGCACGGGCCCCAGACGCGACAGATCGAGTATTTCCAAATCGGCCATTACGCGGGCTACGACCTGATCGGGCGCACCGAGGTCGAGCCGCTGCC
>DATGKG010000316.1:0-2057 GCA_035294805.1 Binataceae bacterium (SeqCode)
TACCGACGATTCCAAAGCTCACCAGTAAATCCGATTCTTCTGCGCAGTCGGTTAGGTCTTCGGAGCCTCACCTCCACGTCGTCCTCGTGCGCCCCGAAATCCCGCAAAATACCGGCTCGATCGCGCGCCTTACCGCCGCGACGCGCATCCGCCTACATTTAGTAGGCCCGCTCGGCTACTCGCTCGAGGATCGCTACCTCAAGCGCGCCGGCCTCGATTACTGGCCGCTGGTGGATTTGCGCACCTACGCAGGATGGGATCAGTTCGTCGCGGCGCATCCGCACGCATCGATGAAGTTCTTCTCCGCGCGCACCGAAAGGTCGTACCTGACGGCGAATTTTCAAGCCGGCGACTTCCTGGTGTTCGGCAGCGAGACTAAGGGGCTCGGTCGCGACTTCATCGCGAAGCATCTGGAACATACCTTCAACATCCCGATCTTCGAGCCGGGCGTGCGAAGCCTCAACCTCTCCAATGCGGTATCGATCGTGGTGTACGAAGCGCTGCGCCAAACCGGCGCGATCTGACGGGGCGCCACCGGCATCAAATTCGTCGGAATGCGAACAGATCGACCACTTCGATGACTGAAGCGTTGCCAGCGCTCGCCGCGTGTTGGCGGAGCAACTGCATTCCTTCGCGGAATTCTCGCTCGGATAACTGCGCGAGGATCGAGTCAGCGCCCGCCGCGATCTTATCCGCATAAATGCGCCAGCTCGATGCGACCTCGTTGCGGACCAGCTCGTGGCGCGCCACTTCGAACCCGGCCTCATGGAAAATCGCTTCGATGCATTCTTGCGTTTGCAGCGTCGCCTCGAGGATCGCGCGGCTTCTCCTGAAGAACGGCACATACGGGTAGGTCGGAATCCGGTCGACGGTGGCCGCACGAAGGCATACTACGCCGCCGTCGCGCAAAACCCGCCGGCATTCGCGCGCCGCACGCAACCGATCTTCGAAGTGATGAAACACCATCGACATAAAAACCATGTCGATCGCTCGGTCGCGCAGCGGCAGCGCCTCGCCTGATGCGCGCGCGTAACGCACGCGGAGCGCGGTTTTCTTGCGCGCTTCGGCAAGCATCTTCGCGGAGCGATCGATAGCGATCACATCCGCGTTGAAATGATCCGCGAGCGCGCCCGAGTAGCGTCCGGTCCCGCAGCCGAGGTCCAGAATTCTGGAGACCTCGCCGCGAGGTGCGCACCTGGAAATTCGCTCTAGCCATAGCGCGAGCGTGGCCGGCGAGTAGCCACGGCCGGCATCATACGAGGCGGGAATATTTCCTTTGTCGTAATCCATCTGTCGCTAGAGCGCATCGAGCGCGAGCGCAACTTCAGCCGCGACTTCAGTGTCGGCATCGATTTTTCGCGCACGTTCGAGCGCGCGCTTCGCCGACCCGCCGCCGAGCACGCCGAGCGCCCACGCCGAATGCGATCGAATGAGCGGCTCGACCTCATGTTCCATCGTATGCGCAAGGATTGGCACCGCCTCGCGATTACCGCTGTTGCCGAGCGCGACCGCGACGTTGCGCAACAGTCCGCGCCGCTTCGCGCGCTTGACCGCGCTCTTGCTGAAGCGGCGGCTGAACGCGGCGTCGTCGAGCGCCATCAGCTCGGGCATCGAGGGCATCAGCTCGGCGGCGATGACCTCGTGAAACGGCTCGTTCCACGGGCAAACTTCCTGGCAGATGTCGCATCCGAAAATCCAGTTACCGAGTTTTGGGCGCAACTCGCGCGCAATCGCGCCGCGATTTTCGATGGTGAGGTACGAGATGCATACGCGCGGCTCCATCAGGTAGCCGTCGGCGAGCGCGGCGGTCGGACAAAGATCGAGACATCGCGTGCAGGTGCCGCAATGCTCGCGATAAGGACCGCCCGTCGGCTCGAGTTCGAGGTCGGTGAAAATTTCGGCGAGGAAAAAATATGATCCGTGCTCGCGATTGAGCGTGGTGGTGTTTTTGCCGAACCATCCCAACCGCGCTTCCGCCGCCCATTCGCGCTCGAATACCGGCCCAGTGTCCACGTATGCGCGCGTGACGATGCCGGCGCGACTCTCGGCGATCGTGT
>DATGKG010000317.1:0-5516 GCA_035294805.1 Binataceae bacterium (SeqCode)
CGAGGTGCGCATCCGCAGCAATGAGTGGGCGACTTTTTATGACGACATGCAGCGCGGCAATTTCGATATCGCCGCGATGCCGTGGATCGGGATTCGCGACCCGCATCATTTCTATATGGTCTTCGACTCCACGATGACGCCGCCGCACGGACTCAATCGCGGTGATTATTCGAATCCCGAAATGGATCGGCTGGTCGAAGCCGGCGACGCAACGATAGATGAAGCGGCGCGCAAGCAGATTTACGCGCAGGTGCAGCGCCTCGCCGCCGACGATCTGCCGTACGTGTCGCTATGGTGGCAGGACAATGTCGTGGTGATGAATCGCGCGGTCGCGAATTTCCGCCCGTATCCGAACGGAAGTCTGCTGGCGCTCGCCGATCTGGCGCTCGCGCCGGCGGAAGCGGAGTGATCGCGTCTTGATCGCATATCTCGGACGCCGCCTGCTCGCGCTGATTCCGGTCGCGCTCGGCGTCGCGACGATCACCTTCGCGCTGATCCATCTCGTGCCAGGAGACCCCGTCGTCGCGATGCTGGGCGACATGGCCGCGCCCGCCGATATCGAGGGCATGCGGCACGAGCTGGGCCTCGACCGACCGCTATGGGAGCAATACGCGGCGTTTCTCGCTGGCCTCGCGAAAGGAAACCTCGGCGAATCGATCTCGATGCGCGAGCCAGTCGCGCATCTCATCGCGCAACGTTTTCCGGCGACCCTCGAACTCGCACTGGCCGGCCTCGTCGTCGCGATCGTGACCGCGTTTCCGCTGGGCCTCGTCGCGGGCGCCAATCCTGACGGTCCGGCCGACCTCGGCGCGATGGGATTTGCCATCCTCGGCATCTCAATTCCACATCTTTATCTTGGCCCGTTGCTGATGATCCTCTTCTCGCTCAAATTGCGATGGCTTCCGCTGACTGGCCGCGGCGGGTTCTCGCATCTCATACTTCCCGCGATCACGCTCGGCACCGCGCTCGCCGCGATCCTCGCGCGGATGCTGCGGCAGAGCCTCGTGCAGGTGCGCGAATCGGACTACGTCCGCACAGCGATCGGCAAGGGGCTGAGCGCCAATGCCGTGCTGATGCGCCATGGACTCCGCAACGCGCTGACGCCGGTGGTGACGCTGCTTGGCCTGCAACTTGGCGGCTTGCTCACCGGCTCGATCATCACCGAAGTGATTTTTTCGTGGCCGGGGCTCGGTCGGCTGATGATCACCGCGATTAGCGCGCGCGACTACCCTCTAGTCGAAGGCTGCGTTCTGACCTTCGCGCTCACCTACGTGGTCGTGAACATGGCGACGGATATGCTGTATGTCATCATCGATCCGCGCATCCCGCTGAGCAGAGCGTGAAGCGGCTGCGGCAAAATCTGTCGCTCGGCGTCGGCGGCGCATTGGTCGCGATTCTGATCGTGCTGGGAATCTTCGGCCCGATGTTCGCTCACCATGATCCACTCGCGATCGATCTGCGGCTCGCACTCGCCGGACCTCAGACCGCACATCCACTCGGATGCGACGCGCTGGGGCGCGATATGCTCGCGCGACTGCTCAATGGCGCGCGAATTTCGCTCGCCGTATCGATTTCCGTCGTCGCGCTGTCGCTCGTGGTCGGCAGCCTCATCGGCGGCTCGGCCGCACTGGCGGGCGGCCGCGTCGACAGCATCGTGATGCGCTTCGTCGACATCATCCTTGCATTTCCCGGCTTCCTGCTCGCGATCGCGCTCGCCGCGATTCTCGGCCCCGGGCTGATGGACCTCGTCATCGCGCTCACTGCGATGGGATGGACTGGCTACGCGCGCCTGGTTCGCGGCGAGATTCTTTCGCTGCGCGAACGCGATTATGTGCAGGCGGCGAACACGTTGGGCGCGCCGCCATCGCGCATCTTGATGCGCCATCTGCTGCCGGGCATCGCCGGGCCGCTCGCAGTGCAGGCCACATTCGGCATCGGCGGGATCATCGTCGCGGAAGCGTCGCTATCGTTTCTCGGCCTCGGCGCGATGCCGCCGACGCCGAGCTGGGGCAACATGCTCGATGCGGGCCGCGCGTTTCTGCTGGTCGCGCCGCACCTGACGACGGCGCCTGGCCTCGCGATCGGCCTCTCGGTGCTCGGCTTCAACCTCCTCGGCGACGGCCTCGCGCGGCTCGCCGGCCGCCGCTCCTGATTATCGTAGTTGGACCACCCATACAGCACGCGATAGAAGTGGTGGACACGCCAATCAGGAGACTTCATATGGCCGAACGCAAAGTGGTGCTTCTCGAAACCGATGACCTGATGCATCCGAACACGGGTGAGTCGAACTTCAACGAGAGCGCGTATTACAACTTCTTCGATCGCAAGAATCGCGTCGGCGGATTCGTGCGCATGGGCAATCGTCCCAACGAGGGCAATGCCGAGATGACGGTGTGCGTCTACCTGCCCGATGGCAGCGTCGGCTTCATGTTTAAGCGGCCCGAGATCGCCAACAACGATGCGCATAACGCGGGCGGCTTGAAGTTCGAAGTCGTGAAACCGTTCGAGCATCATCGCGTGAGCTATCACGGCAAGCTCTGCATGCTGAAAAATCCGCTCGAAATGGCGGAGCCGACGGCGGCCTTCAAGAACAATCCTTATGTGGCGTGCGAGCTGAGCCTCGACTATCGCGGGACTGCGCCCGGATGGGGCGGTGAGCTGCGCGAGAAGACCGCGAGCGGATGGGAGAGCCTGACGCCGTCGGGCGATGCGAGCCAGCAGTTCGCGAAGGGCCACCTCGAGCAGCTCGGGCACGCGACCGGCTCGCTCAAAATCGATGGCGACCACGACTTCAAAGTCGACGGGCTCGGGCTGCGCGATCATAGCTGGGGACCGCGCTACTGGCAGGCGCCCAAGTACTATCGATGGCTCACGATGAACTTCGACGAGGGCATCGGCGGGATGGCGAGTATGACGGTGAACCGCGACGGCAGCGCGCATCCGGGCGGCTTCATGATGCGCAAGGGCGCGCCGACCGTGAACATCACCAAGGTCGATATCGAAACCGAATTTGCCGGTGAGCAGCAGCTTCACGATCGCCTCAAGGTGACGTGCGCTACCGCCGATGGCGGCGCGCCAATAGTCATTACGGGAAAAGTTCTGGCGATGATTCCACTACGCAATCGGCGCGCTGGAATAGTCACTCGAATTGCGGAAGGAATGACTGAATGGCGATGGGGCGACAAGGTCGGGTACGGACTCGCTGAGTATCTCGATCATCTGCAGGAATAGCTCGTCGTCGACTACTGGTTGAAGAACTAATGAAGGAGTACGCTCACGCGGGCTCCTTCAATTTTTTCAGGCTTTCGATATACGGCGGAAACGCGACGCCGCGTTCCGTAATTATCGCCGTGACCAACTCATGCGGAGTGACATCGAAGGCGGGGTTGAACGTCGCTACGCCTTTCGGCGCAACCTGCTTGCCCTTGAATTCGGTCAGCTCGAGACCGGAGCGCTCCTCGATCGGAATCTGCTCGCCGGTCGCGCAGTCGAGATCGATCGAGGAGAGCGGCGCGGCGACATAGAAGGGAACATTGTGGCGGCGCGCCATCACTGCGAGCGGATAGGTGCCGATTTTGTTCGCGACGTCGCCATTGGCCGCGGTGCGATCGGTCCCGACGATTACGCAATCGATCCTTCCGCTGCGGAGCACCGTCGCCGCCATATTATCGGCAATCACAGTGACAGGAATCTTGTCTTTTTGTAGTTCCCACGCCGTCAGCCGCGAACCTTGAAGAAAGGGGCGGGTCTCATCGGCGAAGACCGCAATTTTCTTTCCCGCGTCGCGCGCCGCACGCACGACACCGAGCGCGGTTCCATAGTCACCGGCAGTCGCCAGCGCGCCGGCATTGCAATGCGTGAGGACGGTGACCGATTGCGCGAGCAGTTCGGCGCCGAAACGTCCCAGCGCGCGATTCACCGCGAGGTCTTCCTTATAAATCGCGAGCGCTTCCGCGCGCATGCGGCGGAACAACTTCGTCGCATCGAGGGAGAGACTCTGTTCCAGTACGCGCCCCATCCGATCGACCGCCCATGCGAGGTTGACCGCCGTGGGACGCGTCGCCTTGAGCGCCTTCGCGACTATGTCGAATCGCGCTTGGGCACGCGCACCCGCATAGCCGCGGATGCCGAGTGCGACGCCCATCGCGGCGGCGACGCCGATCGCGGGCGCGCCACGAATCACCATCGTGCGGATCGCCTCGCCGACACCGCGGTAGTCTTTGTAGGTGCGAATCGTTTCGCGCGCGGGAAGCAGGCGCTGATCGATCATGCGTACAGTATCGTCGCGCCATTCGATGGTTTTGACAGCCACGAAGGAATGATAGCGGACTAAACCCTCTCGTACATGCCGCGCGCTTTGCGGCGCGCCGATCCCATCTCGATCCATCGCGTGATGGCGGCGAAGACTTCCGAGGGGCGTTTGCGCTCGAGGCCTCGAATCCGATGGACATCCGAGGCAGTGAATTGTCGCGGAAGTTGGTCGAGCACGGAGAGCCAGTTAACGCGGCCGCCTCGCAACGCGGTACGCGCCGCAGCTATCCTCGCCGGGGAGGTGTGACCACCGATGAGCATGCTGAGCCGCGACTCCTCTTCCTTGAGCCTGCGCAGCTCGATTTCCTTGGCGCGGATCTCTTTGCGCAAATTGCCCATCAGCGAACGGGCTTGCTGCTGAACCAGGCGGAACGCGGAAGTTGAGGGATTGGCACTTGCGCGGTGCTTGCGTGGCATCGGGGTTTCGAACTCCTCGCAGCAATTTACATCAAGGAGTATGACGAGACTACGACAGTTTGGTTGCGCGAAAATAGAATTCAGTTGGTAAGCGTATGAGTAATGGACTTCGATGACTGAGTATTCGATCAATAGTTAGTTCTACGACGCGAGTACTACTTCACTAAGTTGCGGGAACCTGCGGTTCCGGAGGGCAATTCTGATTCGAGGAGGGCCGACCTCCGATGGTGAAGGATGGCGCGTAGGGCCAGTAGAAGCCGCAAAAGATCGTTAGCTTCAACGCTAGTTTTTGTTCGTTTTAAGCCATCATTTGCGTCTCATTGTTGCACTTGGCGATTGAACGATTGCCCTTAATCGATACCGCGTCGGAAACCGCGATGTAATCGCTCTTGACCACCACTTGCAGGCAAGTAGCCACTATGCTTGCAAATGGCGCGATGGTATAAAAATGCGCAACGTAGTTAACAGATGCACGCCGCCGGCCTCCTTGTTTCCTCAATTGCCTCCATTATTTCGGGCAATACTCCAGTGATGCGGATATCCGCATGGGGCAAATGTTCGCGTTGTGCTACGGGAGACGGTAATGGGTCGAAGACTGTACGTTGGTAATCTGGCTTGGACGGTTACGGATCAGGATCTGCAGGATGCTTTCTCGGAGGCCGGCAAGGTCGATAGTTCGCAGGTCATCATGGATCGTGCGACTAACCGATCGCGTGGCTTCGGCTTCGTAGAAATGGCGTCCGACGAGGCCGCTGACGCGGCGATCAAGAAGCTCAATGGACGCGATA
>DATGKG010000318.1:0-5529 GCA_035294805.1 Binataceae bacterium (SeqCode)
ATATCAGCTCACCGGCCGCACCGAGGTCGAGCCCATGCCGGTCGACCCGGACTTCAAGGTTTCAGGACGCTACTGGATGTTCGGCCTCTATCCGGTGCTTGCGCCCGCCGAAATCCGTGGGACTGGCTTCCTGCGTTTCCGCTATGCTGATGCGCGTCAGCCCGACGGCATCTGGGCATGGATTCCGGGTTCGCGCCGCATCCGGCGCCTCAACGAAGCCATCATGAGTTCCGCGACGACCTCCGGAACCTCGGCACATTCGTGGGATCCGGACCACTATGCCGGATTTGATGCGAAACTTGAGGAATACGACTATCGACTCGTCGGCGAGAAGAACATGCTCGGCCCGATTCATGCCGAACATTCGCCGGAAGTCCGCTGCCCGACCGACAACGGCGCCAGCGCGTGCCCCGAGGCATGGGAGATGCGCCACATGTACGTGATGTCCGCCAAGCCGCGGCGCGGGCTCGGAGGAGAGGGGAACCGCGAGGCGATGCATAGCGACACGCTCATCTATATCGATGGCGAAGTATGGTTCACCCCGTACATCGACACCTTCGATCAGAAGGGCCAGCTCTATCAGGATCACATCTACTGGATGGCGATTCGCGATCGTCCGGTTCCCGATGCGAAAGTCGCGATTTATCCATTCAAGCGATGCTTCGTGGTAGGCGCGGTTTCGACCGACGAGCAATCCGGCCTCGCTACGATGTGCTACCTGCCCGGCATCGAGACACCGGAGCGCGAATGCTGGTACATCAACATGGGAGCGGTGGATAAGGAATTCTTCACCACCCAGGCGATGACAAAAGCCGCTCCGTAAGCGTCCAGTATCGAAGCGTGCCAAAGCGCGTCCGGAGTCCCTCGCGGGCTCCGGACGCGTTTTCATTTTGTGACGTTGTTCCTCGACTCGCGCTCATATGTTACGCACAAAGCGTGCGAATCGAAGCGGATCGAACTGACACGCTCTACGATCAACCGATCGCGATCATCGTGCGTGATTGTCCGCCCGGTGCGGCAGTCACCGTGCGCGCGCTCGCGATCGATGACTTGCAGCATCGATGGGAATCGCACGCAGTCTTCCTCGCCGACGCGGACGGCATCGTCGATCTCAGCCGGCAACCGGCGCAATCGGGCAGCTATCCCGGCAAGGATGCGATGGGTTTGTTCTGGTCGATGCGCCTCGACGATGCGATCCTCGAACGCGGCCCATTCACCAAAACACTGCCAACGCCGATCGTTGTAAAGCTCACCGCGGAGGAGGCCGGAGAAAGCGTGTCCATCGAGGTGACGCGCCGCTTGATGGCGCAAGGCGTGCGGCGGCGCGAGATTCGACCAGGGCTTCAGCCCGAGCTTCAGAATGATGGAATAGTCGCGACGTTCTTCGATCATGAGAGCGGCCCGCGCCCCGGCGTCATCATCGTGTCGGGATCGGGCGGGGGTCTCGCCGAGGATCAACCGGCCCTGCTGGCGAGCCGCGGCTATGCGGTCCTCTCACTCGCGTACTTCGGAATGGAGGGCGTATCGCCGGAGCTCACCAACATTCCGTTGGAGTACTTCGGACGCGCGATTGACTGGATGCGCACGCATCAGTCGGTCTATCGCGAGCGCATCGCCATCATGGGCGCCTCGCGCGGTGGCGAACTCTCGCTGCTACTCGGAGCTACATTTCCCGCCCTCAAGGCGGTCGTCGCGTATGTGCCGAGCGGGGTCGTATGGCCGGGGCTGAGCGGAACAGCCACATCGGAAGTCCCTCCAGCGTGGACGCGTAACGGCAAGGGGCTCGCCTTTATGCCGACTCCACCGCCCGATGTCGAAGCATGGAGCAAACCGCCGGTCGTGTTGACACCGACCTTCCACAAGTCGATGAGCATGATGGCGCGCGAGGAATGGCCCGAGATCGAGGTCGAGAGGACCAACGGCCCCATCCTGATGTTCTCGGGCTCCGACGATCAGATGTGGCCGTCGTTGGCGTTAGCCGACATCGCGGCGCAGCGGCTGCTCAAGAAGAACTTCGCGCATCGCTTCGAGCACATCACCTATGCCGGCGCGGGCCATCTTTTTCGCTTCCCCTATTCTCCCGTCATCAGCGAGATTTTCCATCCCGTGGTGCGCGTGATGATGGCGCTCGGCGGAAGCCCGGTCGCTAACGCTGCGGCTGAACGCGATTCGTGGGA
The DNA here is from genome assembly GCA_035294805.1 of Binataceae bacterium (SeqCode). Classification (GTDB taxonomy): domain Bacteria; phylum Desulfobacterota; class Binatia; order Binatales; family Binataceae; genus DATGKG01. The sequence continues at coordinate 2,178 of DATGKG010000318.1, forward strand.
GCGTCTGCTCAGTTTCCTCGCCGGTTCGCTGTGAGCCTCACCCCTTCGGTGTCGGAACAACGCCGAGCTGACGCAGCGCGCCGAGATTGTCCACGATGCCGCGCTGCCACACCACTTTGCCGTCGCGAAATTTCAGCATCACCATCTCCTCAACTGAAACGTACTTGCCGGTCGGCGGCACCGGACCCCATTGACCGCTCTGCGTTCCCGAAATCGTCAGCCGCGCCACGACAATGTCACCATCCGCGATCAGCTCGTGCAGCTCTTCGTGATAATCGGGAAACGTGGCCCACGCGCGTTCGACCATGCCGCGAATCGCCTCGTGCCCATGTCGCATCGGTGAGTATGGGCGATAATCAACGACATAATCTTCCGCATAAAATTTGGGGATCGCGTCGAGCTGATGCCGATTCCAAATCTGCTCGGTGATATCACGTACGAGCTGCTTGTTTTTCTCGCTCATGACTCATTCGGGCTGATGGCAAACCGCCTCGATGTTGTTGCCGTCGCGATCGAAGACGAACGCGCCGTAGTAGTTCGGATGATATTGCGGGCGCAGACCGGGCGCGCCGTTATCCTTGCCGCCGGCCGCGATCGCGGCGTCATAGAATGCCTTCACCATCGTGCGATTGGCGGCCGCAAATGCGATGTGACTTTTGGCGGAAGCAGCGCCCTTCGCGATCCAGAAATCCGGGCGGCTATCGCCCAATCCCACCGCTTCGCCAAAGTCCATCAGAACCTTGTATCCGAGCGGCGCCAATGCGGATTGGAAAAAGCGCTTGCTCTCGGCCACGTCCGAGACCGCCAGTCCGATGTGATCAAGCATGATGATGTCCTCCACTGCTCGCGCGGTTGTACCGGTTTTGTTCGATCAAAACCCGCAACTATTTGGCCGCCGCAAAGCGGGTGCGCTGATCGCGTTGCGCGTCGAACTCTTCCGCGACCGCCTCGTCGCGCGCGCTCAGCTCCGCCATATCGATGTCTCCGAACGCGATCACGCCCATATCCGCGTATGCTTTGGTGACTTTCGGTCCCCATAGCCCGATGTCCTTGATCGCGGGCACGATGCGAGTGAACAGTGCCTGGCGGAATTCAGCCATGCCGGGCGAATTCTCTTCCCAGGCGATGCACTCTTTGGTCGGCAGCCCGAGCCGCTCGAAGACGTCATGCGAGTTGAACCGATCGCGCATCGTGTAGCAGGCCTCGACCACGAATTCCTCGCGCTCATCTTTTTCCTTCCGGGTCAAATGCGGATAGTACTCGCGCAACGCAAGACGTCCGAAAGCGACATGACGCGCTTCATCCTGCATGACGTAGGCGTTGACCGCGGCGGCGAGCGGATTTTTCGCCATGTCGCGGATTCCCGCGAAGGCCGCCAGCGCCAACCCCTCGATGAGTACCTGCATGCCGAGATACGTCATGTCCCATCGCGAGTCGCGCAGGATTTGATCGAGCAGGCTTTTTAAGGGCGGCGTGATCGGATACGCGAGATCGAATTTCTCGTGCAGGAGGCGCTTGTACACTTCGACATGCCGCGCCTCATCCATCACCTGGGTTGCGGCGTAAAACTTCGCTTCGATGTCGGGAACCTGTTGAACAATTTTTGCGGTGCAGATCAGGGCGCCCTGCTCGCCATGGAGAAACTGTGAAAGGTCGTTGGCTTGCGAATGCCGCCGCAGGTCGGCCTTCTCTTTGGCCGTCATTCGGTCCCAAATCGGCGAACCGAAAATCGATATGTATTCGTCGGGCAGCTCCTCGGGATTTTCCGGATCGAGGTCCAGCGACCAATCGATGCGGTTGCTCGCGTTCCATTGCTGTTGCTTGCCCTTTTCATACAGGCGATGGAGGGATGGGCTGCCGTCCTCGTATTCCCATTTGAATTGGCTCTCGAACTCTTCCGGCACTTTCCATTGGTAGCTGTCCATGGGAAGCGCATAGCGATCGGCGGTGCTCATCGCATCTCTCCTTCATTATCGGGGCTGTTCTGAACTGCGCCCAGTCTAGCGCGCCTCGCACGAGAGGGAATCCGGGCGAAGACTACCGAACGTCGGCGCTTTTGTAGGGTTTTCCTACCAATTGACTGGTTTGGCGCGCGGAGTAAATATAGCCGGAGCAATGGAGGGGGGAAATGGATTCTACGTCACCGACAGCCCTTGTGATCGATGATAGCCCTGTAGTGCGCCGTTATCTTCGCTTTCGGCTGGAGTCCAGCGGCTGGAGCGTGGCGGAAGCCGGCGACGCTTTTTCCGGACTGAACACGGCGCGCGAGCTGCGCCCCGATTTGATTACCCTCGATCTCGTGATGCCGATCAACAACGGCATCGATGGCATCCACCTCGCGCATAAAATCCGCGAAGAGGCGCCTGATACCACGCTGCTGATCGTGAGCGGGATGGCCTCCGAGCAGGATGTGAAGACCTTCCTGCAAAAGCACAACCTCGAGTTCTTCGGCAAAGCCGATCCTGCCGATGTCGGCGGCTTCGCGCGTCTGTTCGCGCGCACTGACGAGCTGCTCGGCGAGCTCAATCGCCTCGAGCAGATGGCCGGCGACACCCCCATCCGCCACTAAGTCTTTGCAGTTCCTCTCCCGCGGGCGCTGACTGCGTCAGCGGCCGCAAGTTGGGAGAGGACAGTTGGCGACATCATATGTCGCCAACTGGGTGAGGGCCGCGCGCGCTTCGCGCGCGGTAGTGGAGCGCCATACAAGCTCCGGACTCAGACTCTGGCGCGCTCCCCTACTCCGCTCGATTTGTGCAATGAACTGATGCGACCACATCGCGCAGGAGGCACGCATCATGACCGCGCCCATCAAATTCGGCTACATGCTCGATTTCCGCAATCCCGAATTCTCCAACCTCGACTTCGCGACCTTCTATGCCGAAATGTTCCGCCAGATCGAATTCATCGAGCGCGCCGGATTTCATTCGATCTGGGTCACCGAGCATCACTTCGTCGATGACGGGTATCTCGGCCCCGTCATGCCGATGCTGGCCGCGATCGCCGCCCGCACCGCGCGCCTCACCCTCGGCACCTACGTCCTGCTCGCGCCGCTCTATCATCCGCTGCGCCTTGCCGAGGACGCCGCGATGATCGATGTACTCTCGCGCGGGCGCCTGCGCCTCGGCATCGGGATGGGCTATCGCGACGAGGAGTTCGACGCGCTGGGCGTGTCGAAAAAGACCCGTTACAGCCGCACGCTGGAGACGATCGAAATTCTCAAACGCGCGTGGAGCGGCGAGACTTTCAGCTTCGCGGGCAAGCATTTCAATTTTCATGATGTACGCGTGATCCCGCGTCCGTTCAGCAAACCATATCCGGAACTTTTATGGGGCGGGATGACCACCAAGGCGAT
>DATGKG010000319.1:0-7182 GCA_035294805.1 Binataceae bacterium (SeqCode)
CTATTCGCCGATGTAGTCCCTCTCCCGCGCCTGCCGCGGCAGGCGCAAACTGGGAGAGGTCGCTGTCGAAATTTATTTTCGACAGTGGATGAGGGCTGCGCGCTTCGCGCGGTGCGAAAAACCCACCGCCATCTGATGTCATCACGCAACTACAAATTTGTGCAGACCTCGCGCGCACTAAATCCCACCGGCGGATTCCTCAAGGGCTTTTCGTACTCGCTGAACCCCTACGTCGGATGCGCATTCGGCGACGCAGGCGGATGTCCGTACTGCTACGTGCGAGCTTTGCCGATCGCGATGAAGGGCGAAGGCGCGCCGTGGGGAAGCTGGGTCATCGCAAAAATAAATCTGAAGCAGCGACTGCGCGCCGAACTCATCGCGATGAGCAAAGCCGACCGCATCGATGCAGCGACCGTATTCATGTCGAGTGCGACCGACCCGTACCAGGGCCTCGAGCGCAAACTTTGCGTCACACGCGGCGCGCTGGAAGCATTCGTCGAGAATCCAATTCGCCGCGTGTTGCTGCAGACACGGAGTCCGATGGTCGAGCGCGATATCGATTTGCTGAAACAGCTCGGCGATCGCGTGATGGTGTCCATTACACTTGAGACCGATGACGATGCGGTCCGCCGCGCGATCACGCCCACGTCGCCCTCCGTCGAGCGACGCCTGAGGACCGCGCGCCTGATGCGTCGTGAAGGAATTCCGGTGCAACTTGCGATATCGCCGATGTTGCCGAACGATGCGGCGCGCTTTGCGAGACTCGCCGATGATGCCGCGGACCGCGTAATCGTCGACAGCTACTTCGCGGGCGACGGTTCTGGAGGCCGCCGCACGCGCGCACTCGGCATCGGTGCTCTATACGAGCGCCTCGGCTATAAGGAATGGTTTCGTCCGGGCGCGGAGCAGCCTCTCCTCGATGCGATGCGCGCGCGCCTCGGTGAGCATCGTGTGCTCTACAGCCGCGACGGCTTCAGCGCGGTATAGTGGCTCCGGCTCCTGCCGATTTTGACGTCGAGCGCAGTTCCTCCCGAAGGACGCGCCGAAGGGTCTGTTCGATCGAACCCTGTTCGATAAAGCGCCGCAGCGCGTCGTTGATCATGGTTTGATAATTTCCGCCGCCGGCCTTATGAGCCTGCTGACGAAACCAATCGAGGATCTCGTCGTCGATGCGGATGGTGATTCGCGTTTTGCCCGGGCCGACGGGCACGACCGCACCACGCTTGCCTTTACTGAAGTCGTATTCTTTCTTCATCGATCGCGGTTGTAATCCTCTGTCTCCTTGCGCGTGGCAGGGCGCGCGGAAATGATGCGGATCCGCTCACCGCGCATTGTGAAAGAGACGACCAGCACCCGTGCCAACAAGTCAGCTCCGATCGCGACAAAGCGCTCTTCGTCCTCGTGTTCATCCGGAATGACTATGGCAAGATCATCGTTGAGCACAGTTGCCGCGTCTGCAAAGTCGATTCCATGCTTGTCGAGATTGGCGCGCGCTTTGCGCTCGCCCCATTCGAAGTTGGCCATGCGGACGCTCTATATGCACATTCGTGCATACTAGCGAAATCTTTCGAATGCAACAATCGGGCGGAAAGGTTAGCTAGTGCCGCGGATGGCGTGGACGATCGCGACCAGCACGATCGCGCCGATCACCGACATCGTGAGATAGCCGATGCGGCCGGTCGGGTTGGCGCCGATGAGGCCGAAAATCCATCGACCGATCACCGCGCCCACCAATCCGATGAAAATGTCGGCGATGACGCCGAAGCCGGAGCCGCGCATCACCAGGCCGGTGATCCATCCGGCGATCAGTCCCAGAATGACGGTGCCGATCATTGGAAACTCATCGCGTCAGCATCCCGGCGCGTGATGAATCTTCGCGCGGCTGAACGCGGCGTTTTGCAGCTCCTCGGCAAGCTCGATCGTGCGTTGCCGTGCGGTGCGTGCGAGCGCTTGCGAATTCGCATCGATAGCGAGCTCGCGCAGAAATCGCACGCCCATCTCATGATGGAAGCGCTCGTCGGGCTCGATAACCTCGCGATAGAGGCGCGCGGTCTCAGCGTCACCGGCCTTTTCGCATAGCTCGATGAATTGGCGATTTTTCACCATCGCGATCGCCTCGCGAGTGAATTGTCCGGCCGCGACTCGCTCGACGTCAGTCTGAAGCCCCTTGAGGTACTCGAAGATGGGGCTGTAACCAGCCGCAACCGGATCGTATCCGGCGAGGTTGTCGCCGAGTTCGCGCAGGCGCTGCTCGATATGCGTGTAGTGCTTGGCTTCGTCGCCGGCCTGGCGCGCGAGCGCCAGCTTGAGGGCGACGCTCCCCGCCGACGGAAGCCACATCGCGGCGATCTCGCTGGCCTCGATTTCGTTCTTCAGCGCGACGCGCAGCAGCTTCGCGGGCGCGAGGTCGCCGCCGACCTCATTGGCGAGAGTCGCGGCCGGCGCGAGGCGCGCGAGCAATTCCTCATTGTCGCGAATCAACTCGGCGACGAAAGTGTTTGCATCCATTGCCGAGCCTTGCCTTTAGGGTCGTGGATTCGGGATCCTACGCGCAGCGCTCAGGATGACCATACGGCGATGCCGTATGGTCACTTCTTCTGTTCCATCGGGGCGCCGCAACATTTAAGCGCGCCGGTGCCGCCCTTGGTCACGATCACTTGCGAATTGCACTTGCTGCAGATGTAAACTTTGCCTAGCTGATTAGCCATCGGTCCCCGCTCGTCTCCTCGTTCGATTAGTCAAATATAATCATGCGCCGCGAAACAGCGGCTTGCGCTTGTCCAAAAATGCCCGCACGCCTTCCGCACGGTCGGCGGTGGTTTGTAACAGGGCATAGAGGTCTTCTTCAAGCCTGATGCCCTGGTCCAGAGTCATATCGTAGCCCTTCCGGACCGCGTCTTTCACCATCCGCACCGCGACCGGAGCGCGGGTCAGGATCGATTGTGCGACCTCGCCCGCGCGCGCGGCGAGTTCTTTGCGATCCTTCGCAAGATACGTCACTAGCCCGATACGCATCGCCTCGACGCCGTCGATCTCCGCTCCCGCGACGATCATCCGCATCGCATTCGCTATGCCGACGAGCCGCGGTAATCGTTGAGTCCCGCCGAAGCGCGGCATTTCCCCACGCGAAGGTTGCGTCAGCGCAAATCGCGCGCGGCCGATGGCAATCCGGAGGTCCGCCGCGAGCGCGAGTTCCATCCCTTCGTCGAGCGCATCACCGTTTATGATCGCGACCGTAGGTTTGGAGAGCACCGCCATCGATTCGACCAGGTTCGGATTCACGTCCGGGTCGAAGCTGGTGCAGAAAGTAATGCCGGCGCCGGTGATCGCGAGCATCGCGATGTCGCCGTCGTCTTCCACGCGCTCGAAAAGTTCCATCAGCTCGACGGCCATCGCGGCGTTGATGCGATTGCCGGCAGGCGCGACCAGCGTGGCAGTCACGCATCCGCGCGCGTTGGCAATTTTGACGCTACCGGATTTCGCGGAAGCGCGCACGGCCGCGCCGGCACGGGACTTCTTCACGCGGTCTCCATCGCGACTAGATCAGCGCGCGCAATTCTTTGCGAAGAATTTTGCCGAGTGGATTTTTCGGCAGCGCGTCGATGAACTCGATGCTCTCGGGACATTTGAAGCTCGAAAGACGCTTGCGGCAGAACTCGATCAGTTCCTTGTCGCTGACGTTTTCGCCTGGACGCTTTACCACAAACGCTTTCACGACCTGACCCCATTCGACCGAGGGCACACCGATGACCGCGACCTCATCGATTGCCGGATGACTCATCAGCACGGTCTCGATTTCCGCGGGCGCGATGTTCTCGCCGCCGCGAATGATCATGTCGTCCTTGCGGCCGGCGAAAAATACGTAGCCTTCTTCGTCGACCCATCCGAGGTCGCCGGTCGCGCGCCATCCGTCGGGCAGCGCGGAATCGTCCTCGCGCCCGGCATAGCCCTTCATGATGCGCGGGGTGCGGATGCAAATCTCGCCGACCACGCCGGCGCCCTGGAACTTGCCGTCGTCGTCGCGCACCTTGATTTCCACGTCGGGCAGCGGCTTGCCGATCGAGTTGAGGCGCTTGAGTCTCAGTTCCTTCTGCTCGGCGGTTCCTTCGATTCGATGGTCATCGGGACCGAGCACCGTGAGCGATGAGGTAGTCTCGGTCTGGCCGTATGCGTTGACAAAGCCGACGTGATTCGGGAACGCCTCGATCGCGCGGCGGATGACCTGAATCGGCATCGGCGCGCCGCCGTACGCGAGGTTGGTAAGGTTCGAGAAGTCCACCTCCTTAAATCCCGGCTCGTCGAGAAGCTGCTTCATCATAGTCGGGACGACGAACGCGTGGGTTACTTTTTCCTCGGCCACCAGCTTGAGCCACGACTTCGCGTCGAACTGCGGCATTACGATAATTCTGCGGCCGGTCCAGATGTTGGTCATCATCGCGGTGGTTCCGGCGATGTGGTAAAAGGGCACGCACACCAGCGCCACCCCGCGTTCGGTACCATCCGCCATCTCGACGTTCGCCGTGACATACGCGACGAAATCGCGGAAGCGCAGCATCACGCCTTTCGGTAGCGAAGTCGTACCGCTGGTGTACATCAGAACGGAGACGTCTTCCTCTTCGACCTCAGCCTCGGTTTCGTCGGGATCGGTGCGGCGCGCGAGTTCCGAGAGCTGATACATGTTGCCGTCGCCTTTTCCCAGCGCAACCACTTCGTTGATGTTGAGGCGCTGGCGAATGCGTCCGACCAAATCGAGGTATCGATCGCCGACCAGCAACACCTTGGCCTTGGCGGTGTTAATCATGTACTCGAGCTCGGGATCCTTGGCCCGATAGTTCAGCGGAAGAAACGTCACGCCTGCCTTCGCCGCGGCATAGTAGGCAGCGATGTAACGTTCCGAATTGGTATCGAGCGCCGCCACCACGTCGCGCGGGCCTAAGCCGAGTTGTTTGAAGACGCCGGTGTAGCGCGCGACGATTTCGTTGAGCTGCGCGTAGGTGAGGCGTCGATCGCCAAAGACCACGATTTCCTGATCGGGAACGATCGAGGCCGGAATCGTGACGAAGTTAACTGTATTCACTGACCGCTGTCCTCCTGGGTGCGGCTGCTATCGAGCAAATCGCGCGCGCTTCGATGCCATCGGCGACTTCGCGGCGGGCGCGGAAACTATCATCTTATATCTTTCGGCGATACGGCGTTCGAACCCGATCGCATCGCGCATCGGCAACTCGAGGCCCTCCCATATCGCCGTCTTGAGCAATGAAGACTGCTCGCGCGGAAGTCGCCCCAGCGCCGATGCGAGTTCGAAGGCGCGGGACTCCAAATGCTCCAGCGCGACGACTTCGGCGACCAAACCTACAAGCAAGGCCTCGCGCGCGTCAAACCATCGTCCAGTTATACAAAGATCCATCGCGCGGCCAAAACCCAATCGGCGCGGCGCGGTTTGGGTGCCCGCGACGCCGGGAATCATGCCGGCGCCGGTTTCGGGAAAGCTGATGCGCGTATCGTCGGCGGCAATCGCGACGTCGCATAGCAGCGCCATCTCGAATCCGCCTCCGACCGTAAAGCCGTGCAGCGCGGCAACGGTGGGAATCGGCAGACCGCGCATCCGTCCCCACACATCGCGGCGAAAGCGCACCCATCGCGCGATGGTCGGCGACGGTGCGCTGCCGAATTCGCTCAAGTCGCCGCCGGTCGAAAATGCTTTTCCCGCGCCGGTCAGCACCATCGCGCGAATTTCGGCATCATCGTAAATCGCGCTCAGGATTTCGTATAGCGCATCGCGCATCGCCATGTTGTAGGCATTGAGCTGGTCGGGGCGGTTGAGCTTAACCCATGCGATAGCCCCGCGCTTTTCGAAAAGGACTGCGGGCGGCGCGCCATCGCGCGAGGCTGATTGAGTCTCGTCAGGCATGTTGAGCGCGATCGCGCGGTTAACTACTGGCCCGAATGCAAATCCGCGCTGTCACTATGCGCGACGGTCGGGCGGCCGCGCTCATAAACTATACGCCCGCCCACGAGCGTGATGTCCACCGGGATGTTCATCAAGTCCGCGGGCTTGGCACTGATCGGATCCTTGCCGAGGATGACCATGTCGGCGAGGCGGCCGGGCTCGAGCACCCCCGCATCCAGGCGGGCCAGCCGCGCGGCTGAGGAGGTGAACATTGCGAAGGCCTGCTGGAGATCGAGCTTCTCCGCGGGATTCATTGGATAGCCTTCCAGCGCGGTCCGCGTCATCGCGGCGGAAATTGCTACCAGCGGTTTCGATGGGGTCACCGGCGCGTCGCTTCCGGCCGCGAGGCGAATTCCTTCGTCGCGCAAGCTCCGCAATCGATATAAATACGGAACCAGGCCGGGCTCTTCGGCATACTTCGCGCCGCGATAGTAAATGAAGCCCGGATTGCTCACGACCCACGCCTTCACGGTGCGAAGCCAGCTCACATAGTTGGGCGGGATCAGGCCGCCATGCTCGATGCGAAATGAAATCCGCTCCGCCCGCTCGGACGGGAACTCGGTGAGCACGGTTTCGATTGCTCCCAGAGCCGCATCCAGTTCCTCGACCTCGGTCGCGTGGAATGCGCAATCGAGTCCCGCCGATGCGGCATGGCGAACTTCGCGCGCCAGCGATTTGGTTTCGTAGACGCCATGCGGAATGAACTTCGTCCCCGCGATGCTGATACCGGCCGCGCGTCCCGCCGTTGCCGCGGCCGTAAGTGTGTCCAGATGCTCAGCGCCCAGCATTACGGCGACGCGCTGGCAGATCGAGCGGGACGCCACCAGCTTGCCGAACAACTCGACCTGCGCCGCATCGTTGCGCGGACTCGCGTCGGTGAATGCCGTAACCCCCGCTGACGCGAGCTCGCGGCTGAAGATGCGCGCCCGCGCTTCGGTCTCGGCCGCGGTGACGAGCGGAAGTTTGGAGGTGATCCAGTCCTCCATTCCGACGATCAATCCGGTGGCATGACCGGTCGCATCTTTTACGATGATGGCGCCCGGAGGACTGGTGAAGTCAGGTTTCTCGATTCCGAGCGCATTGAGCGCGCGCGAGTTCAGCCATGAGCCGTGCAAGGTCGAATGGCGCATGCGCAGCGGATTTTTCGGCACCGCCTGATCGAGCTCCTCGCGCGTGGGACCGCGGCCATCGCGCAGCAGCGCCTCGTCGCATCCGAAGGCGCGCAGCCAATT
>DATGKG010000320.1:0-8166 GCA_035294805.1 Binataceae bacterium (SeqCode)
TAATCGAGCACAATTAAGGAGTTTTTCAAAATCGAGGCGGTGAAAATGGAGGTCGGTGGCGTTCGCAGCACCCTCACCCGGGTGACACGAGGGTCGCGCAACCAAAGAGCGACCATCGCGCCACCCGACCTCTCCGACGAAAAAACGTGGGAGAGGAAGCTCCAGGAAAGGCGCAAAAACAAACCCACTTGTGTCATCACTAACACTTATAATAAACGCGTCTAAATATTAGTCTAAATCATAGCTTTTCTGAGTCGCTGTTTTCCGCGAAACTGCCAATCTAATGCGATGCTTGAAGTGCCAGACCGACAACGCGGACAGCGCCAACTTCTGCGCCGAGTGCGGCGCTAAACTCGACGCGCGATGTCCCTCCTGCGGAGCGCAAAATCCGCCTGAGGCGAAATTCTGTACCCAATGCGGCACCCGAGTCGGCGCCTCGTCTAATCAGCCGGCCGCGAAACCCGCAGCGCCGGAGCTGAATCCTCCCGCGACGCCGACCCTGATCGAACGTCCCGAGACAGATGATGCCGCCCTTCCCGAAGGCGAGCGCAAAACCATCACCGCGCTGTTTGCCGACATAAAGGGATCGATGGACCTGATGGAGAATATCGATCCCGAGCAGGCGCGCGCGCTGATTGACCCCGCCTTGCGCATCATGATCGACGCGGTCCATCGATACGACGGCTACATAGTGCAGTCGACCGGCGACGGCGTCTTCGCGCTGTTCGGCGCACCGGTCGCACACGAGGATCATCCGCATCGCGCGCTCCTCGCCGCGCTCAAGATGCAGGAGGATATGAAGCGCTATTCGAGCCGGCTGCGCGAGAGCGGCGACTCGCCGATCGAGGTGCGCATCGGGGCCAACACCGGCGAAGCCGTCGTGCGCAGCATCAAGACCGACGCGCTGCACACCGAGTACACGCCGATCGGGCATGCAACCAGCCTCGCAGCGCGGATGCAGGCGCTGGCGCCGACGGGTTCGATCGCGATTACCGAAAACACGCGGCACCTGGTCGAGGGCTACTTTGCATTGACCGCGCTTGGTCCGACACGCGTCAAAGGTCTCACCGACCTCATCAATGTTTACGAAGTCACCGGCGTTGGTCCGTTGCGGACTCGTCTGCAAGCATCGGCGCGGCGCGGATTTTCGAAGTTCGTCGGGCGCGACGCCGAGATGGTGCAGCTCGAGCGCGCATTGGAGCTCGCGCGCAGCGGCCATGGCCAGATCGTCGCGGCGGTCGGCGAGGCGGGCGTGGGCAAGTCGCGCCTGTTCCACGAATTCACGATCATCGCGCATTCCGGATGCGTGATCCTCGAAACGTTCTCCGTCTCGCACGGGAAGGCGTCGGCATATCTGCCGCTCATCGACCTGCTGCGGAACTATTTCGAGATCACTTCCGACGACGACGAGCGTAAGCGCCGGGAAAAAATCGGCGGCAAGGTGCTGATGCTCGATCGGACGCTGGAAGACACCCTGCCCTATCTTTTTTCGCTGCTCGGCGTATCCGAGAGTGCCAATCCGCTCGATGAGATGGACGTCAACATCCGGCGCCGCCGCACGCTGGATGCGATCAAGCGGCTGCTGCTGCGCGAGAGTATCAACCAGCCGCTGATTGCGGTGTTCGAGGATCTCCATTGGGTCGATTCGGAGACCCAGGCGTTTCTCAATCTGCTCGCCGACAGCATCGGCACCGCGCGTATCCTGATGATGGTGAACTATCGCCCCGAGTATCGGCACGACTGGAGCGCGAAGAGCTATTACGCACAGCTCCGTCTCGATCCGCTTGGCGGGGAAAGCGCCGAGAGTCTTCTGGACGCGCTGATCGGCGACGACAAGCAACTCGGCGATCTGAAACGCCTGGTCATCGCGCGCACTGACGGAAATCCATTCTTCATGGAAGAGACGGTGCAGGCGATGTTCGAAAGCGGCGTGCTGGTGCGCAACGGTAAAGTCAGCCTGGCGCAGCCGCTGAGCGCGATCCGCATTCCGCCCAGCGTCAAAGGCATCCTCGCGGCGCGCATCGATCGGCTCTCGATGCAGGAAAAAGAGCTCCTGCAAACGCTCTCGATTATCGGCAAGGAATTTCCTCTGCGTCTGGTTAAACGCGTGGTCGACCGCGGCGAGGACGAACTGGTCCCGGTGATGTCGGCATTGCAGCTGGGAGAGTTCATCTACGAGATGCCCGCATTTCCCGACGTGGAATACGTCTTCAAGCATGCGCTCACCCAGGAGGTCGCGTACGACTCGGTTCTGATCGAGCGGCGCAAGTTGATTCATGAGAAAACTGCCAACGCGCTGGAAGAAATGTATGCGCCCCAGCTCGACGATCATCTGCCGGAACTTGCGTATCACTTCAGCCACAGTGCCAGCGCCGAAAAAGCCTTTGACTATCTAGTTCGCGCCGGCGAGCAGGCGCGCGCTAACTCCGCATATAACGAAGCCGTACAAAATTTCAGTGCCGCGATGGAGATGCTCAAGCTGTTGCCGGAGAACGCGTCCCGCGATGCGCTCGAGGTCAAGCTCATCGTGATGTTTGGTCATACTCTGGCGACGCTGCGCGGCTACCTGGATCCTGAACTCCTTAGGCTGACCGAGCGACTACAGGAACTCTCCGACCGCATTACCGATCCGGATGCGCGGTATCTCGCCATTTATGCGCGCTGGAATGTCGAGTTTTCACGCGGCAACCCGCGAGGCGCAGAGGAGATGGCGCGCCGCCTGATTGCGATGGTGGGAGACGCGAACGACACCCGGACGGCCTCGGCGCTACAGCTACTCGGCGTGGCGCAGATCTGGCGCGGCCATCCGATGCAGGCGCGGGCGAGCTTCGAGCGTGCAGTGGAACTTTTCAGCGTCGATCTGGAGAAGTCGCTGTTCAGTATGGTTGATCCGGTGGTCCCGAATCGCGCGCATCTGGCCTGGGCGCAATGGATGTGCGGCTATCCCGAGCAGGCGCTGCGTTCCGCGGACGAAGGAGTTGCGATGGCGCTGCGGCTCAACCGCCCTTTCAGCATCGCGTTTGCGTTGCAGTACCGAGTTTCCGTCGACCATCTCTGCCGCATCTACACACGCACGACCGAAACCACGGAGAATCTCGTTTCGCTCGCGCGCGAGAATGGTTTCCCAATGTGGCTCGCGTGCGGGACGATGACGATGGGCCGGATGATGGTCGAGGATGGCGACCGTGAGCGCGGACTTCAGCTCATGCGTGAAGGCCTTGCGCAGATACGCGAAGCGGGTGGCGAATTACTCCATCAGTTCATGCGGGTGCTGCTCGCCGAGTCGTGCCTCATCGGCGGGCTGGTCGACGAAGGAGTAGACGCCCTCGAAAAGGCCCTCGAAGCCATCGTGAAATTCGACACCCGCATGCTGGAATCGGAGATTTACCGGATTCGCGGCGAGTTCCATCGGCTCGCGTGCGATGATCGATCCGCTGAGCAGCAATTTCGCGAGGCGCTTCGCATCGCGCGCGCCCAGGAAGCCAAAGGATGGGAGCTTCGCGCAGCTACCAGTCTCGCGCGGCTGATGATCGAGCAAAGCAGGCAGGATGAGGCGCGCGCGATCCTCGAGCCGGTTTACCAATGGTTCACCGAAGGCTTCGCAACCGGCGACCTCATCGAGGCAAAGGCGCTGCTCGAACGATGCCCGCGTGTCTGAAGGCGATTACCTCATATCGCTGACGCGCGGGAGAACCTTGGTCCAGAACAGCTCGATGGTTTTCATCAGCCGATCGTGCGGGAGCAGGCTGTTGTAGATCCATGCGAAGATCCATCGCACCGGCAATCGTCTAGCCATGTGCTCCAACTGACGCGTGACGGTATCGACCGTGCCCACGAATGCGAGGCCGTCCGCGAACAGATCAGCCTCCTTGCCGGTCGCAGGATCGGTGAGGCCCTGCGAGAAGCCGAACGACTCGAACCAGTGATGGCCGCAGAAGTAGCCGCTATCGCGCCAGAGTTGCTTCGCTTCTTCGTCGGTATCGGCAATCACGACATCGCGCAACACGCCCATGCCCTCGCCACGCGGTTTGCCTGAGACCTCCGCATAGATATCGCAAAGTTGTGATTCGAGTTTGGGATGCAGCGGCGGCAGGACCGCGGTGACGCCTTCGGTCGCGCACCATCGGATGCTGCGTTCCGACGACGCGAACGGCTGGAAGATCGGCGGATGCGGCTTCTGCACGGGCTTCGGCACGACCGATACCGCCTTGACGATGCCGTTTTCGATGCCGCCGCCCCACAACTTCGTCGCTTCGAGCGTCCATGGCGTATCGCCCGGAGGGATGCGCCAGTATTTACCTTGATAGGCGCTGAAGTCGTTCGTCCACGCCTGCTTGATGATGCGAAAATTTTCCTCGAACGCGGCGCGATTGGCGGCATCGATCTCGTCGTGCTGATTGGGCAGCGCGCCATGAATACCGTGCGTCTGCTGCGCCATAATATCGACCCATCGGCGCTGGTAGCCGCGCGCGAAGCCCGCGTTGGCGCGTCCGCCCGTCATGTGATCGAGCATCGCGATATCTTCCGCGACGCGAATCGGATTCTGCGTCGGCAGCACAATGCCGAGCTGGCCGACGCGCAGCCGCTTGGTTTGCATGCCTATATACAGATCGAGCAGCACCGGATTGTTGGAGAGCTCGAATCCTTCGACGTGAAAATGATGCTCGGTGAAACTCATCGAGTCGTAACCGAGGTCGTCGGCGAGCTTGGCCTGTGCGGAGATCTCGTGCAGCATCTGATCGTACAGCTCGCCCCTTAGCCCCACGCGGCCTTGCTCGATCTGGGCCTTGTTGCCGACGGACGGAAGATAAAAAAGCGATACTTTCATAAGCGCGACTCTAAACCGCGCGGCGGCGGCGCGGCAAGCGAATACTTACCGATCGGTAGGTGAACTTTCGCTCGACGCGATACCAATGGGCACCAGCCATATCGTCAAAACCACCAGCAGGCCGAACGCGAGATAGATGATCGTGAAGACGCGCGGCGGAAGATCATAGAAGATCAACCGATCGAGCCAGTAGCCGATGAAATCCCCGGCGTAGCCGCTCTGGCCCGCGCCGAGGCGCAGAGCGTTTTCCAGCGTTGTCAGCGGACAATCGACTCCGATGATCGATTCGAAGCATACGAATCCGATCGCCGCGAGATGGCTGATGCGAAAATACGGATTGCGGATCCATCGCCAGCCCAGCGCGCGTCCGGCGAGAATCGCGAGCAGGCCGAACACTACGAAGCCGACATACAGCGCGTGAATCGCGACGACCACATCGGCGAGCAGCCGGTACTGCATGGCGCGAGCTTAGCACGATCGGAAAAAGATGCGGCGCGGAGGCGTCGAGGCCTCCGCGCCGCGCCAGAGAGAGGCTAGAACGCGAACTCGAGGTTGAGTTCGATCGCATGCGTATCGCGCGGGACAGGATCCGTGACGTACTTCGGTGGCGCAAAGGTCGCACCCTTGGGGGCACCGGATTTAGTGTCAGGCACCGGCACGAACACATTGCCGAACTTGTTCGCATACGCGGTCGAGAACGGCTGCTGGCCTTCATAGAACTGAAGGTTCTGCGTGTCGATAGCCAATCGCACGAACTCGTTGATCTGCCATTCGACTCCCACCATGTAGCGATAGAAATCGAGCGGGTCGTGATCGACGTGCGTGTTGGGCTGGAACAACTGGAAGAGTCCGATCAGCCGAAACGGCGTCTGGGGGATGTGCAGATGACCGAAGACATCGAAGCCTTGCTGGACGGTGCGGCTGTTGCCGAGCAGCGCTGCGGTCAACGCCGCGAAGTTGTAATACTGCACCGAGTAAGGATTGCTGGCACCGCCCGAGGCGGATGCGGTTGCCGGCGGCGTGAAGAAAACCGAAGGACCATTGCCTGAGAACAGGTTCGCACCAGTGAAGGCATTGTGACCCTGGTCATACTCGGCGGCGATACCCCATTGTTCGGCGGTGTAGTGGACCAGCGCGGCCCAGCGCGTCAGATGCGCATTGGCAACATGCCCGAAAGCTGAAGGATTTGGTCCAAAGCCGGTGTTAAGCGATCCGTTGTCAGGCGCGGTGTTGTTGTAGCCGTAATCGTAAAAGCCGGTAAGCCCGAGCCCCTGAAAATCCCACGTCGAACCGAATGGATAGTAAGTCAGCCTGGCCATCGCCTGCTTCGTGTTCGTTTGTTCCACCTGATAGTACTTCGCGTTGGTGAAGGCGCCGAATCCGTAATCAACATACGTACGCTCGTGGAATTTGACCGGACCGCTGATCGAGACGCCGAGCTGCGCGGAGGTCAGCCCGAGATAGTTCCACGGCGTCGAGGTGACGTAACGGAAGGTGCCCAGATGCTCTTCCCACGGGATGAACGGATTTGGGATCGCGCCGAACTGGATCGTCGTACCCTTGGTCGCATCGCCCGCCCAATCCAGAAGCTTGTCGTATTGGATTGAGGCGAACTTGATTCGATAGCTCAGGTCGCCGGCGAGATTGCTGCTTACCGAAGAATTGTGACTATTCGCGGTCGGCGTCGCCGTGCCGTAGGTCTTGTAGACGTCGGGGGTAAGCCGCAACGCCCATCCATCAGTGGGGAAGTAATAGAAGTTGAGATACGCGCGATCGATATCGAACGTGTTGTAAAGATTGTTGCCGGGACCGGGCCACTGATTATTGTCGAACTGCGATGGACCAAAGCCGGTGTGGGGGTACATTTTGTAGCTGGCATACACCAGCGTGCCGACGCGGAAACGGTCGCGAAAGTTCGCCAGATAGTCGCGCCATGCCGGCTCGATATTGTCCACCCGCGTTTGCAGCTCGGAGTTTTGCTTGATGAGCTGCTGCTGACTGGCGATGAATTCCGCGCGCAACTCCTCGTTGCTCTGCTTGAGATCCTGCACCTGCTTCTGGACTGCGGCTGGAGGCGGCGACGGCTCATCGAAGCCCAAAGTGACCGCGACTCGACCCCTCCCGGGCTTGCGATAGAGCGCGCCGGTTTTCACATCTTCATACAGCGTGATGCCGCGCGGCGATGGCGTCTGCGCGAAAGCCAGCGTATGATAACTAAAGGCTAGCATCGCCGCGGCCATCGCGATCGCGATCGTTCTCCGCCATGTCGGCTTGGTCATGGAACTCCTCCCCGAATTGGAAATTGGATCGTGTGCGCTCATTGCCCGGCCGCGAATCGCCTGGCTTCGTCCTCGCGAAGCTTGGCCAATTGGAATGAGGTGTAGATCTTGCCATTGCAGGCGAAACGACTGGGCGAACCGGTCTGGACAACGGCGCAGTCCCGTACCCTCGGAACGGGCTGGGCCGCGATTTGAACCGCGCCGGTCGGCTGCGATGCGAATCTGGCGCAGCCGAATGTCAGGAAACATATGATAACTCCCGTCGATCGTAGAAATTTCCCAGCTTTCGCCATACTTTTTATCTCCTCGTGCTTTAATCTATTCAAGTGATAGAATATATCGATTAACTTGCCAGTCGCTTGTATCTTTCCGCTTTCAGCATGTCAATGCCTTCATCGCCTGATGCTTGCTTTTGCCGACCTGATCGATACGGCGATATACTCGCCGCGCGCTTCCCTTCCGATGAGGAGATTTTTCGATGCGGCTCAAGGACAAGGTTTCACTGATCACCGGTGCCGGTTCGGGTATCGGCGCTGCGACCGCGAAGACCTTCGCGCGGGAGGGTGCGGCGGTTGCGGTCGTCGATTTGAACGAGGAAGCCGGCAAGGCGGTCGTCGCCGAGATTCGCAAGGCCGGAGGCACCGCGGAGTTTCAGCGCGCCGACGTAGGCAATCCGAAAGACGTCGAAGCGATGATTCGCTTCGCGACGTCGAAATTCGGCCGCCTCGACATCCTGCACAACAACGCGGTTTTTACTACCGTCGGTAGGATCGCGGATATCACGCTGGAGGGATGGCAGAAGACCCTCGACGTTGGCCTCACCGCGTACTGGTATGCCACCAAAGTTGCGATCGAGTCCGCGATGCTTCCCCAGCGCAACGGCGCGATCGTCAATACCGCGTCGGTCTCGGGGCTGGCCGGCGACTACACGCTGGGCGCCTACAATGCGGTCAAGGCCGGAGTCGTCAACATCACTCGCGTCACCGGCATCGAGTATGCGCGCAAGGGCATCCGATGCAACGCAGTATGCCCGGGTCCGATCGGCACGCCGCCGCTGCT
>DATGKG010000321.1:0-4313 GCA_035294805.1 Binataceae bacterium (SeqCode)
ATTTGAAGGCCGGTTGCTCGCTCGCCGAAAGCATCACCGCCGAGGCGCTGGCCGAGCGCAAGGCGGAACTCAAGAAGATTTATCCCGACCTGAAGGTTGTCTCTTACGTGAACTGCACCGCCGATGTGAAGGCGGAGTCCGACGCCTGTTGCACGTCGGCCAACGCGACCAAAATCGTCGAGGCGATCGATTCCGACAACATCCTGTTCGTGCCCGATGAGAACCTCGCGAGCTACGTCCAGAGCCACACGCGCAAGAACATCATCTCATGGGACGGCAACTGCTACGTGCATCATCAGATAACGCCCGAGGAAGTTATGCGGGTGAAGCGCTCGATTCCCGGCATCGTCGTAATCGCGCATCCCGAATGCCGTAAGGACGTTATCGCGCTCGCCGATGCGACGCTCTCGACTTCCGCGATGATGAAGTATGCGAAGGAAAGTCCGGCCGACAAGTTTCTCATCGTGACCGAATGCGGGTTGTCCGACCGCCTGCTGATGGAAATTCCCGAGAAGCATTTCTACAAGGCGTGCAAGCTCTGCCGCTTCATGAAGATGATCACGCTCGATGGTGTGCTCGATTCGCTGGAGCATCTTCGCTACGAAATTACCCTCGATGATGATGTGCGCGAGGGTGCGAAGCGCGCGCTGGAGAAGATGCTGGAGCTTTCAGCAACCTAACCCCCTGACCCCCTTCCCCTGAAGTGGAAGGGGGAATCAGATCAGAATTGTGGTCGAGCGCAACTCGCTTGTTTGTCTAATTTCTGGTTCCTCTTCCACTTTAGGGGAAGGGGCTAGGGGTTAGGTCTACGAATCAGAATCGCCACGCCCGTCCGAAGGTTGCCGTCGATACCGTCCTGTTCGCGCGTAGCGACGGCGGCGTGCGCAGCTATCTCGTTCCAGTCAAGGGCGGGCCGCTGCGAGGACGATGGGCCTTCCCCGGCGGCCTGGTGCGCGTCGGCGAGCTCCTCGATGATGCCGCACGCCGCCAACTCCAATCCTTCACCGGCCTGCGCGAGGTCTATCTCGAACAGCTTTTTACTTTCGGCGACCCCTCTCGCGATCCCAACTCGCACGTCGTTTCGGTCGCATATATGGCGCTTATTCCTGATGCGAGCGCAGTCCGTTCACTGCGGGCGGACACACAGCCCGGCCAATGGTTCGAGGTTTCCGCGCTGCCTCCGCTCGCGTACGATCATGGATTGATGGCGGAGTACGCGCTCAAGCGCCTGAAGGCGAAGCTCGAATACACCAACATCGCGTACTCGCTGCTGCCGGAGGAGTTTACCTTCGCGGAGCTGGAGGAGTTGTACGCCGTAATCCTGAATCGCCCCATCGATCGGCGAAATTTTCGCCGCCGCATCATGGCGATGGGCATTCTCAAGAAGGGACGGGGGACGCGGCGCGGCGCGCATCGGCCCGCGTCGCTGTACAGCTTTACGCATCAAAGCCTGCAAACCATCGAAATGCTATAATCAACGTCTATTTTTATGAGTGAATCAGGAAAGGCCCGCATCGATTCCATGGTGGTTGTCGTGATTATGGTGGTAATGGCCATCGCCATATACGCCGGCGCGAGCGTCTATCGTTCGCACACGAATGATTCGGCACCGTCGCAGCAGCCGATCACGGAGGCCGCCGCGGCGCAAAACGTGCGCCTGACGCTCGATCCCAACCAGTTCGTGGGCGACGTGAAGAAGGCCTATCAGATCGCCGAGCACGATCCCGCGCTGCTGGTGCAACTGCATTGCTGGTGCGGATGCGACCGCACCGACGGGCACAAGAATCTGCTCGACTGCTATCGCGACACGCACGGCGCGCATTGCGCGATTTGTACCGGTGAGGCGATCGAGGCCGAGAAGCTCGCCAACCAGGGAATGTCGGTCGAGAAAATTCGCGACGCGCTGCGCGACCGTTTCGCCAACGGAGATTGATCGTTGGTCAATTGGATTTCCGCTTACATCGAGCACTTCACTTACGCGGGACTGTTCGTGATCCTGGCGCTCTGCGGCCTCGGCCTGCCGATGCCCGAGGACGTGGCGCTGCTGGCCGGCGGATTTCTTGCCCATAGAGGCGTCACACGCTACCCGTACACGCTGGTGGTGTCGCTGCTCGGCGTCATCGCGGGCGACAACTCACTTTATTTCATCGGGCGCGGAGTGGGAGCGAACCTGCTTCGCTACTTCGGGCTACGAAAATCCGTGCCGGGCGATGACTCATCGAACCACGTCGATCGCCTGCATGCCTTCATGCAGCGCCACGGCCATCTAGCAATTTTCTACGCGCGATTCTTTGCCGGCTTTCGCGCCATCGTTTATCTTTCGGCAGGATCGCTGGGAGTGCCGCCCAGCCGCTTCTTTCTCTACGACCTCGCGGGCGCGGCGATTTCGGTGCCGATCGTCGTTACCCTCGGCTACGTGTTTGGCGACCAAATCGAGCAGGTGATTCGCTATATCGGCGGTTTCCAGAAACTGATTTGGGTCGTGGTCGTCCTTTCCGCGTTGATATACTTGGGCCGGATGGCGGTGCTGCGGTTGTCCGCCAGCGGGGCCAAGACCTGATCGGCGCGCGCGGCGCTCGCCCCCCTCTTTGCAGGGACGCGGAATTCAATTGAAATAGCCTCGGGGCCGCTACTCGCAATGACATATCGATTCCCAGCGCTGAATCTGAAGGCCAAGCTGATCTTCCTGATGGTCGGTCTGCTTGCGCTCACCCTCGGCGCCGAGGTCATCGTCAGTCTCGGCACGCAGGAGGCAATCGTCGAAAGCACGCAGGAGAAGGTCAGCGATTTGACGCGCGCGATTCAAATCAGCGTGCAGGAGTTAACCTCGGTCCGTCCGACCGATCCCGAGCGTCTGCGCAACTATGTCGCGGGTCTGCGCAGCAAAGGGATCGAGGTTTCGATCGCCTCGACGCAGAACCTGATCATCAACAGCTCTAACCCGAACATTATCGGCGAGTCGGTGCAGAAGGCCTCGCTCACTGCGCCGCTCGATCTGACTCGCAATACCGGTGACGTCCCGCCGGTCAAGTTGAGCGGTTCCGAACAGACCGTGTACCTGATTCCGATCCAGGTCGAGGACCATCTGCTCGGCTATGTGCGCGTGGTGGCGAATTTCGGCGACTTCGCAAAGCCCTTGGCGCAGAGCCGCTTGCACGAAGTGACTTTCGCGGTCGTCATTTTTGCCATCGGATTGCTGGTCGCGTACTTCCTCGCCGAACGCTATGTCGAACCGATTCATGCGGTCGCCTCCGCCGCGCAGAACATAATGGCGCGCGGACTGGAGCCGGTGCCGGAGGGCAAGCGCCGCGACGAGATCGGTCTTTTGACGCGCAGTTTCAATGAGATGGTCGATCAGCTTCGTCACGCACGCGAGCGCGAGGCCGAACTAAATCGCCTCGAACGTTTCACCGCGCTGGGTCAGCTCGCCGGCGGTCTGGCGCATGAAATAAAAAATCCGCTCAACTTCATCAGCCTCGCGCTCGATCAGATGCGCACCAAGTACGCGCGCCGCCTGGAGCCCGATACCGAAACCTACGTGCATCAGATCGCGCTGATGAAGGACGAGATTCGCCGCCTCTCCGAGCTGGTGCAAAGCTTTCTCAACTACGGCAAGCCGATCGAGATCCATCCGTCGCCCGCCAACATCCGCGAGCTGGTCGACAGCGTGCTCGCGCTATCCGAATCGAAAATGCGCGCGCAGGGTGTGCAGCTGGTCGAGGAAGTCAACGGCGTCCCGACCATGCTGAACATCGACGCCGAGAAAATCCGCATGTGCTTCGTCAACGTGATCGCCAACGCGATCCAGGCGATGCCGGACGGCGGCGAGTTACGCATCGAGTTTCATCAGAACGGCGACCGTCTCATGATAACCTTCAAGGACAACGGCGCCGGCATCGACCCAGACGTCGCCAAACGCGTGTTCGAACCGTTCTTCACCACCAAGCGCGAGGGCATCGGGCTTGGCCTGTTCCTCTCGCGATCGATCGTCGAGCGCCACGGCGGCACCATCAGCATCGCGCCGCTCGAGGGCGAGCACGGCACTATTGTCACCTTCACCTTCCCGGTAGGAGCGGGACCGCTGGGAACCATACCCGGAGCGCAAGGGACTATTCAGAGATAACCATGAGCCGATCCTCCGTACTTGTGGTCGAAGATAACGACCTCGAACGCCAGATAACTGCCGACACCCTGCGCGAAGAAGGTTTCAACGTCGAGGAAGCGGCCACCGGCAAGCGGGCGCTGGAATGCCTCGGGTTGGGCGAGTTCGACGTGGTCCTCACCGATCTGATGATGCCCGGGATGTCGGGTGA
>DATGKG010000322.1:0-2301 GCA_035294805.1 Binataceae bacterium (SeqCode)
TCGAGGTTGAGGCGGATGTCGTTGGCGAGCGCTTTCAGCGGCGAGACATAGAGGACCGAGACTTCATCGCGAAGCGCGCCCGCCTCGGCCTCGACCACGAGGCGATTGATCGCCCACATAAATGCGGCGAGCGTCTTGCCGCTGCCGGTCGGCGCGCAGAGCAGAACGTCGTGGCTCGGATCGCGATTCGCATCGGCGATAACGGGCCATCCAACTTCCTGCGCGCGCGAGGGCGCGTTGAACCGGCGCTCGAACCAGGTCCGCACGACCGGATGAAAGCGCTCCAGAATGGAAGGCATTCAAAGGTTATAGCATGGACGCAGTTTTCGCGAAAAATCCGGCGGCGGATCACCCCGTACCCTATGAAACGCGACTTGAAACTTTCCGCGATTCAGGTAAGTGGGGCGCATGCGCAAAGACTTCGGCCAGCGGATGATCTTCTATGGGATGCTGCTGTTTCTGATCGGACTTCTGATGGGAGCAACCATCTTGTTCGCGAAGAATCCCATCACAGCGATCGCCGGTCACGTCGGCGCGTTGTTGACGGCGACTTTCATGATTGCCGTCGGTGCGATATGGGACCGGTTCTCGCTCTCACCTCGAGCCGCTGCGGCCGCGTTATGGACTCTCGTCTACAGCGGTTATGCAAATGCGATCGGAGTCACACTGGCCGCATTTTGGGGTGCTGGCCAAGCGCTGCCGATCGCAGCCGCCGGGAACCACGCATCGCCGATCGAGGAAGGTATCGTGAGCTTCTTTCTCGTTACCGGTGTGCCCACGGTTCTCGCTTCGGTCGCGATCCTCTTGTGGGGTCTAATAACCGCCACCCGCTCAACCGCCGGCAGGCGTTGACCGACCGGGGTCACGCTCTGTGATCGACGATGCGCAGCTTACGACGTCGACGCGCGGATGCCGGCGCCCTTCAATGCAACCAGCGCACGAGCGGCGTCTGTTTCGCGCTGCAAAACAATCGCGGCGACACCGTCGCCGAACCTTCCTGCGCCACGAATGCTGATTGAGTATCCATGAAGGGCGACCAAGGCCTTCTGGATTTCGAAATCGACCTCGAAGCTGGGGGCATCGGGCCTCGGCGGCTGCAGCAAAATCCTCATGATGGCCACCTCGCAGTTTTCGCAAGAAAAATTCTAGACTCTTCCCACCTGTCGTAAAAGCACCCGGCCGCATCGGGGCGAGAAAGCCACACAGAATTAACCAGACCGTCAAATTTTATTCTCAAATACGCTCCACTGTCGCACTACCGCATCGTTCCGCCGGCTGACGATTCACCAAACGGCATTGCCACTTCACTAGTTGTCGTGCGAGAGAATTTAATCGCGCGCTTATCTCAAGTCCAACAAACTTCGCGCGGCGGCCATCAAAACATGTCGCTGGTACGATGCGCACGGAGTGGGTGGGCGTAGATAGCGGCTGCGCAGAATCCAGAGCTAAGGTCCCTCTTCGATCCGTCACAGATCAAGCTCGCATCGCATGATCTGCGCCGGGCCACTTCCCCCGAACAACGGGGGAAGAACCGCAGAAGGATCTATTTCGGGGAATCCGGGATGAGCTTCAGACGACTCTGTTTGGCGGGGACAGCTTCGGGCTTGCCCTTGCGCATGCCGCGGGTGCGCATGCCCTGGATGCTCGTCTGCGGAGGCTTCTGACGTTCCATTCGCTCGCGATTAGCGCGGATGGCGCCGGTGCCCGCCGAGCCCGGCGGCAGACTTGGCGGTTGCGGTGCGCGCTCGGTTCCCATCGCTTCACCGAAGACCTTGCGCTCCAGCTTCTTGATCCGATCGCGCAGCTCGGCGGCGCGTTCGTATTCCAATTCGTTGGCCGCTTCCATCATCTGACGGCGCAGCTCTGTGATACGATCCGAAAGCTCATGCGCCGGGAAGTCGTCTTCCTTCGAGGGCTTGCTGTCGCCGATCTCCGGCACCACCGCCCATTCGGGCGAGTACATCTCAACCAGCGACGCATCGATCGCCTTGCTGATGCTCGCGGGCGTGATGTTGTGTTCTTCATTGTAGGCAAGCTGCTTCGCGCGACGGCGGTAGGTTTCGTCGATTGCGAACTTCATCGAATCGGTCATCGTGTCGCCATACATGATGACCTTGCCGTTGATGTGACGCGCGGCGCGACCGATGGTCTGAATGAGGGAGCGCGGCGAGCGCAGATAACCTTCCTTGTCGGCATCGAGAATCGCGACCAGCGATACCTCAGGAAGATCGAGGCCTTCGCGCAGGAGGTTGATGCCGACCAGCACATCGAAATCGCCGCGCCGCAGACCGCGAATGATCT
>DATGKG010000323.1:0-5084 GCA_035294805.1 Binataceae bacterium (SeqCode)
TCCGCGCGCATCGCCGAACTTCAACGCAAGGGTGTGATCTGATGGCCAAGCAACCACCGCTCGCGGGCATCCGCGTATGCGATTTCACTTGGGTGTGGGCGGGTCCGTATTGCACGCTGCAGCTCGCGCATCTCGGCGCCGAAGTCATTCGCATCGAGACCAAAACGCGTCCGTGCGTGACGCGCCAACTTCCGCCGTGGCCGAATGGCGAATTTCTCGGGCTGAATCGCTCCGGATATTTCAATCAATACAATCAAGCGAAGAAATCGCTGTCGCTGAACTTCAAATATCCGGAGGCGAAGCAGATCGCGCGCAAGCTCATCGCCAAGAGCGACATTCTCGTCAACAACTTTGCGGCCGGCGTGATCGAGAAAATGGGTTTCGGCTATGACGAAGCGAAGAAGCTAAAGTCCGACCTCATCATGATTACGCTCTCGGGTTACGGCGACACCGGGCCGTGGAAGGACTACGTCGCGTACGGTCCGGCGCAGGTTCCGCTGTCGGGACTTTCGTCGCTCACCGGCTACAAGGGTTTTCCTCCGATGCACGCGGGATTCAGTTATGCGGATCCGAATGCCGGCGTACATGGCGCGTTCGCGCTTCTCACCGCGCTCTACCATCGCGCGAAAACCGGCGAGGGCCAGTACATCGACATGAGCCAGTGGGAATGCGCGATGGACCTGCTCGCCGAGGGTATCCTCGAATACACCATGAACGGGCGCGAGCCGGAGCGAAACGGCAATCGCGACGCGATGATGGCGCCGCACGGCAATTTCAAATGCATTGATTGGCCGGAGAAAATCATGGGCATGACGATCGACCGGTGGGTATCGATCGTATGCGCTGAGGATGCCGAGTGGGGACGCCTCGCCGACGCGATGGGTCAGCCGGAGCTTGCGGATGACGCGCGCTTCAAGACGCTAGCCGCGCGCAAGCAGAACGAGGACGAACTCGAGGCCATCATTCAGAAGTGGACCTCGGCGCGCACCGTCGAAGACGTCATCGCCATGCTGCAAAAGGCCGACGTCGCGGTGGGCGCGGTCGCCGACAACCGCTATCTCTCGACCGATGCGAATCTGACGGCGCGGAATTTCTGGGTCTATCGCGACCATCCGGAGGTCGGCAAGATGCAGCACGCCGGCATCCCATGGCGGATGAGCGGCACGCCGACCGAAGTGCGATCTGCGGCGCCGACGCTCGGGCAGCATACCGACGAGTTGCTTACTAGCCTCCTCGGCTACAGCGCATCGGATGTGGAGGCGCTGCGCAAACTCGGCGCCCTCGACTAATTCGCTAGATCATGCCCTTCTTCCGCATCGCGGCGATCTCCTCGTCGCTGTATCCGACCGACCGCAGCACCTCATCGGTATGCTCGCCGCCGGGTGGCGCAACATAGCGCACACCTTTCGGGACATCGGACAAGTTGAGCGGCGAATTCACTAATTCGGTCGCGCCGCGCTGTGGATGTGTCGTCGGCGTGGCGATTTCGAGATGTTTCACCTGCGGATCAGCAAACACCTGATCGATGCTGTAGATCGGCCCGCACGGAATTCCCGCGGCTTCGAGGATCTCCATCCAATATGTCGATGGCTTCGTCCGCGTAACTTCGCTGATCGTCGCATTCAGCGCGACGCGATCCTTGCTGCGGCCCCCGCCGGTCTTCCATTCGGGCTTTTCCGTCCACTCCGGTTTGCCCATCGCGTCGCACATCGATTTCCAAAGCTTGTTGGAACTAGCCGCGAGATTGATATAGCCGTCGCTGGTCGGAAAGGTGCCCATCGGAATTCCGGTCGGATGATCGTTGCCGGCTTGCCCCGCGACCTCATGATCCATCAGCCATCGCGCGGCCTGAAAATCGAGCATGAACACCTGCGATTCCAGCAGCGACGTATGCACCCATCTTCCGACGCCGCTGCGCTCGCGCTCGAACAGCGCCATCATGATGCCGAACGCGAGCAAATTGCCCGCCGTCAGATCCGATATCGCGATGCCGACGCGCACCGGCCCTTGCCCCGGATGGCCCGTGATCGACATCAGGCCGCCCATGCCCTGCGCGATTTGATCGACGCCGCCGCGGCTGCTGTACGGGCCGGTCTGGCCGAATCCGCTGATGCTGCCGTAAACGAGGCGCGGATTGATCGGATGCACGTCTTCCCACGCGACTTTGAGCCGATGCTTCACCTCGACACGCATGTTCTCGACGATGACATCGGCCCGCTGCGCCAGTCGCATGAAGGCGTCGTGACCTTGCGGCGATTTCAAGTCGAGCTGGATCATGCGCTTGTTGCGATGAAGGTTCTGATAGTCGGGACCGTTGCGATATCCGGTCAGCTCGTCGGCCCCGGCGCTCTTCGCGGGCGGCTCGATGCGGATGACATCGGCGCCCCAATCCGCGAAATGGCGCACGCACGTCGGTCCTGCGCGCGCGAGTGTCAGGTCGAGCACGTTGATATTAGCGAGCGGCAGCGGATGTTCCGTCATGATGCTCAAGTTATCGCGGATCGCGGCTCGAATGCGAAGGAGCGATTTGCTCCGCCGCGAATCAGTGCGGTCATCCGTGCGGCGCGACTGTCGAGTGCGATTTCCATCGTGTGTCGCGAAGCGAACTCGCGCGCGCGATGCGACGCGGCGCTCAGCTCCTCGGACGCGAGTAGCCGAATGATCGCATCGGCCATCGCCTTGTAGTCGCCATTGCGCACGACCACGCCCGCGCCGGACTCTTTGCACAGTGGTGACCACATCTCATTGGCGTAACCTGCGATCGGCACTCCGCATGCGAAAGTTTCGACATAGGTACACGACGGATCGCCTTGCACGTGGCAGCATACGAACAGATCCGCTTGCCTGGTAGTTTGCTGAAGTTCCGGAAACGAGACGGCATCGTGGATATTGATTTTGCCGGCAGCCGCGGCGCCGCGCGCCATCGACTCCATGGCTTGCCGGAGCGGACCCTTGCCGTACAAATCGAGTTGGAAGTCGAATCCGCGGCGATCAAGTTCGAGCCCGACCCTGATGACGTCCAGCGCCCCCTTTATAGGATGATAGCGTCCGCTGAAGATCAGTTTCGGGCGCGCGCTCTCGTGCGACGCGAGGCGAGCGCTCAACTCCGCGTTAGAGATTATGTCGGAAGCTCTGGCTCGTGTGTCGAAAAAAAGCGTTCGATGAGGATTGGTCGTCGCGAACTCGTCGTAGGTTGGATATCCGTTGGCATGAATCTCGGCCGCGCCTGCCACCATCTGATGTGCGCGACGCACCCCGAGCGGAAATCTCAACTCGCGCACCGCACGGCGCAACAATGACGGCGTCGTCGCGCGCATGATTTGCAACTGGGTCTTCTGGGTATACTCGGTCACGATCACATATGGCACGCCTCGACGTTGGCAGAGCTTCGCGATAGCCATGTTGAAATTTTCCAGCGCGCCGAGGATCACCAATCCGGCTTCGTCGAGCAGCCCTTCAATCGTGCGCAGGTTGTCGGGTGTCGGCACCGGACGCTCGACGTAGTGGATGCGATACGTCAAATCCTCCAGCGGCGCCTCGATTGAATCAATTGCGCCGTCAGTCTCAGCCGCGCTAAGCCGCGGAAGCAGGCATGCGATCGGCACGTCGAGGCGCTCGACAAAACCCAGCATCCCATCATGAAACTTTCGCTCCATGACTACCGAATGCGCGCGCGGCTCCGCGCCGCATAGCGCGACGATTAAAATTCCTTCGCGCATGTGATCAAAACGCCATGAAGGTTGCGCTTTTCGCCGGCGGGCCGGTCGGCTTGTCGGTGCAGTAGGGCGCGGGATCGCTGGTCGGCATCGACGCGCGCTGCGCCATGAGTTTCTGCACATCGTCGGCGCAGTGATTCTGTCCGGTCTGATAGAAGCGATATCGATACGATCCCGACGCCGACGGCATCACCAGCACCGGCCCGCTGATTTTGGCGGTCTCATCCGGCGTCATCCCGAGTTGCGTCGTAAGCGGAGGCGGCGGCGTGCTCGATTGCCATACCGGCAGGCCGGGCAGACCGACCGATTGCAGATTGCCCTGCGAGTCCTGCGTCCAAGTGAAGCATCCTGCGAGCACGCACACGCTAAGCAGCATCCCGTTGAATATCGCCTCTCTCATCGTGAGCCCCTTTCCATGTTTCGCACGATGAAGGGATATCCAAAGCTCATTGCAGTGTCCACTCGTTGCTATGCGTATCAATGGGTCGGGCTTTTTGATGCGGACTGAGCTAGGTTTCTCCACGACAGGAGGAGCAAACATGCGCACCCTCAAGACGCTCGTCGACAAGCTCGCCTTCCCCGAAGGACCGCGCTGGCATGACGGAAAACTCTACTTTTCGGACATGCACTCGCACAAAGTGATGACGGTCGACATGAACGGGAAGACCGAAACCATCTGCGAGGTGCCGAATCGTCCCTCGGGCCTCGGATGGCTCCCTGATGGCCGGATGCTGGTCGTGTCGATGACCGATCGCAAACTGATGCGACTGGAGCGCGACGGCCTGAAGCTTCACGCGGACCTGAGCAAGCTCGCGGGATGGGACTGCAACGACATGGTGGTCGACAAGAAGGGCCGCGCGTACGTGGGCAACTTCGGCTACGACCTCCATAAGAACTCGCCGCAGAAGGACGCCGAACTCATCATGGTCACGCCGGAAGGCAAAGCCTCCGTCGTCGCGGGCGGACTGCAATTTCCCAACGGCACCGTCATCACGCGCGACGGCAAAACGCTGATCGTCGGCGAATCGATGGGCCGGCGGCTCAGCGCATTCGATATCGCGGCGGATGGCACGCTGAGCAATCGACGCGTGTGGGCGGAAATCGCGCCCGCGCTGCCCGACGGCATCTGCCTCGATGCGGAGGGCGCGATCTGGTCGTCATCGCCATTCACGAACGAGACGATTCGCGTGTTCGAGGGCGGACGCGTCGCGGAACGGATCAAAACCGATCAGATGTCGATCGCGTGCGCGCTCGGCGGCCCCGACGGCAAGACGCTGTTCCTGCTCACCGCGCCTACCACCGATCCGGAGAAGTGCCGCGCCAACCCGGCCTCGCGCATCGAGATCACGCAGGTCGAAGTCGGCAGCG
>DATGKG010000324.1:0-5527 GCA_035294805.1 Binataceae bacterium (SeqCode)
CTTGATCTCGATGCGGCGGGTCTCGCTGGTCTTGATCGGGCCCTTGCCGTCGATGGGCTGCCCGAGCGCGTTGACGACGCGGCCAAGCATCGCATCGCCCACCGGCACTTCCGCGATCTTTCCGGTGCGCTTTACCTCATCGCCCTCGCGAACCGCCTCGGGATCGCCGAACAAGACGGCGCCAACGTTGTCTTCTTCGAGATTCAGGATCATCCCCATGATCGAATGCGGAAACTCGAGCAGCTCGCTCTGCGCGGCATTCTGCAAACCATAGATGCGCGCGATGCCGTCGCCGCAGGAGAGCACGCGGCCGGTCTCGCGCACCGCGATGCTGCCCTCGAAGCCCTTGATTTCGTTCTTAAGGATTTCGCTGATTTCTGAGGGTCGAATGTCCGCCATTGAGCTCCGTTCTCCGGGTCGTTTACTGAATATTTGGCCCGCTAATTAGCCCGCCAGCCGATGCTGCGCTTCGAGGAGGCGCATTGCGAGGCTGCCGTCATAGATCTTGCCGCCCATTTCCGCGGTAACGCCGCCGATCAGCGCGGGATCGACTTTCACTGTAGGAATAATTTTTTTCTGGGCAATGGCTTCGAGTCCCGATACCACGCGCTGCACGATGCCGTCGTCGGGCTGCATCGCAAAGGTGAGCGTCGCGCGCTCGCGCCCCAACTGCTCATCGAGCAGGTCCTGATACGATTGCGAGACCGCTCCAATGGCGGCGATACGCCCATGACGCGCCAGCACCACTGCGAACGATCGCAACGGGAAACTTAGCTCGAGCCGCTCGGCGATTTTCTGCATCGCCTGCTCGCGCGACTCCTGGGAGAGTTCCGGCGAGGCGAGCCGCATCATCAACTCGGGGGCCTCGACCATCTTCGCGAGCTTCTCCAGCTCCGCGCCCCATTTCTCCGCCTGATCGCGCGGTGCGACTTCGAGCAAGGCGCGCGCGTAGCGCTTGGCGACGCGGTAGGTCTTCATTGCACCGCCTCATTGCGAATCTTGTCCATGAAATTGTCGATCAGGCGCGACTGATCGGAGGCCTCGAAAGTTTTCGCGATCAAATCGCGCGCGAGGTTGGCGGCGGTCGCAGCAAGGCGCTCGCGCACCCGGCGCTGCGCGGCGTCGATCAGCGCGGCGCCGGTGAGATCGGTATCGCGCCGGACGCGCTCGGCAGCCGTCCGCGCGCCTTCGCGAATCCGGTTCACGATAAACGTGGTTTCGCTCTCGATCTCGGAGCTGAGCTGCGCGACTTCCTGCTCGATTTGCGCCATCCGTGCGGCAGCGCGATTGGCAAGGTCCTGAGCTTCTCGTAGCGCAGAGTTGAGGCGATCGAGCTGCGACCGGATGGCGGCGGAGCGATCGCGAAAGAACATCCGCACCATCGGACCCGCGAAGTAGTAGATAATTCCTACAAAGAGCAGGAAGTTGATGGAATAGAAGAGGGTGCCGGTCCAGCTTCCCTCGCCGGCGGCTTCCTCGGCAGCGAACGCGAATGATGGTGCGAATGCGATCGCGGCGATTGTGAATACAACGGCGTTTCCAAAACGCGAGTTTATCCGTGTGAGCATTCGGTCAAGCGCTATCAAGCGTATCATATCAATGCGGCACGCCATTGAGCGGCCGCCCGAGCACGCGTTGGGCGAGCTCCGTCGCGAGGTTCTTCCCCATCTCATCGAGCTGCTGTTCAGCCATCCGAAGTTCGTCCTCGATACGCGCCTGCGCGCGTTCCAATGTCGCGCGGGCATCGGCCTTCGCGCTTTCGAGCATCGCACTGGCCTCGGCCTCAGCTTGACGGCGCTGCGCCTCGCGATTGCCGTATGCCTCGCGACGCACCGCATCGATGCGCTGCTCGCGCTCCTCCTGCGCGGCTTTCGCCTCTTTGATGAGCTGCTCGGTACGCTCGCTCAGATCCTTGAAGCGCTGTTCGCGTTTCGTCAGCAGATCAAGGAACGGGCGAAAAAATGTCCGGCTGAATATAAACCAAAAAACGAGGAAGGAAACAATCAGGATGCCGAAGGTTCCCCAATTGGGTGGAATATGCATGGTGCGGCGTCTCCCCCGTGCGCGGGGTTAAAAGTATCTCATCCTAATGCGAAATCGCGGAGGGCGGAAACACCTGAAACGATCGCGAAAGCCGAAGGGCGTTTCGGCAAGTCAGGTCAAGCCGGTTTGGCTAGTCGCTCCTCCTTCTCCTTGGGGAAGACGGTCACTTTGCGATCGTCGTGCGCTTCGGGCTGCATCGCGCAATGACCTTCGAACAGCGCGCCTTCATTGATCACCAGGATCGGCGCCGTAATGTTGCCCATCACCTTCGCCGACGGCTTGATTTCAATACGCTTGATGGCGACGATATCGCCGCTCACTTTGCCCGCGACCACCACCGAATCTGCTTTGATTTGCGCCGACACGACGGCGCTTTCGCCGATCGCGAGGCTGTCTTTGGAATTGATCTCGCCTTCGACCTGGCCGTCGATGCGCGCGGCGGTTTCAAAATAAAGTTTGCCGCTGATGCGCGAACCCGCATCGAGATAAGCAGTCGAGTTGCTCACGTTGATTGGCGTAACTGGCATCGCCTTCGCGTTGACATTGTTGTTATTGGTTGGCTTCGCTTCGACGGCGGCCGAAACCGGCAAAGTGACAGGGGCGGGTTGCACCGGCTGAATTGGCGGAGTGGGCACGGATTGAGGTTTTACGTTCTTCTCCGGCTCCTTGGAATTAAAAAGCGACATTGTCCACAGCCTCCCTCAAAAAATCCCGCGAGAAGACCCCGCGCGGTCCTGCCCAGTGATCATACAGACAGCATTAAGGCTATTAACCGATAGGGCGATGAGAGTCAAATTTTCCGTCGCGCCGGATGGCGTCTTTACTCGCGATGGCTACTTTTTCTGTTATGAAAGACATTCCAACAAAGTTTGCCGACCTCTTCTCCGATCAGACCAAGGCTTTCGCATCGGTCGCCACGGTCCTCAAAGATGGTTCCCCTCAGGTAACCCCGGTCTGGTTCGATACCCAGGGCGATCGTATCCGCATCAATACCGCCACCGGTCGGGTCAAGTCTCGGACGCTGAAGGAAGGCGGAAGGGTCGCGCTGTCTATTATGGACCCTGCGAATCCATATAGATACGTGCAAGTCCGCGGTACGGTAAGGAAAGTGACTAAAGATGGTGCTGACGCGCACATCGATCGGCTTGCGCACAAGTACCTCGGTCGCGACTACCCGTTCCGACAGCCGGGCGAGGATAGGATCCTGATAGAAATCGAGCCGGAGTCTGTCCAGACGATGGGATAAAGAATGATCGCAACTTTCGGGTGAGGCTCGAAGGGGGCGCGCAGCGCCGCGCCGCAGGCGCTCCCGAGGCGTAGCGAAGCGAAGTCGAGGGAAAGTTTAAACTAGATGAGTTTGCGGCCCGGCTCCTTGAAGATGGTATCGCCACAGGTCGAGCCGCAATGAGGACATACGTACTCATATTTGTCGCCCTCTGGCAGGATGAGGAGCAGGCGCTTGCGCACCTGAACCGCGCGACGGCATTTGGGGCACGCCAGCAGCGAGGCCTCCATCCGTTCGAATGCGGGTTTGCGTTCCGGCGCCATCCCTCGAAAGAATAATCATCGGGAGAGATGAGCGGCAAGCGGACAGCCCCTGCGATTGTCTCGCCTTGCCCGCGTCACCTAAGATTCCGGACGACATGAGTATCGAAGGTCATCTTGCGCGCGCGCCGAAGGTCTACCTCGAGACCTACGGATGCCAGATGAACGTGGCCGATTCCGAATTGGTCACCGCCGTCCTGCGTGGCGCCGGCTATGCGAGCGCCGAGCGGCCCGACGATGCCGACGTCATCCTGCTCAACACCTGCGCCATCCGCGAGCATGCCGAGGAGCGCGTACTCGGCCGCCTCAGCTATCTGTATCGATACAAGTCTGCGCGTCCCGAGGTTCGGCTTGGCTTGCTCGGATGCATGGCGCAACACAATCGCGCGGCGCTGGTCGAGAAGGCATGGTACCTCGACCTCGTTGCGGGTCCCGATGCATATCGACGCCTCCCCGAGATGATCGGCGCGTCCGGCTTTGATCCGCAGGTCGATGTGCGCCTCGATCGCGCCGAGACCTACGCTGATATACCGGCGGCGCATGCCGAAGGCGTTCGCGCCTACGTCACCGCGATGCGCGGATGCGACAAGTTCTGCGCATTCTGCGTCGTGCCGTATGTGCGCGGGCGCGAGCGGAGCGTTCCTCCGAATGATCTGCTCCGCGAAATCCGCGGCCTGGCCGCGAATGGTGTCCGCGAGGTGATGCTGCTCGGACAGACGGTGAATGCCTATCGTTTCGATGATATCGATTTCGGCGCGCTGCTTCGGATGATCGCGCGCATCGATGGCATCGAGCGGATTCGCTTCACCTCGCCACATCCATCCGACATGAGCGATAACGTCATCGCTGCGATGGCGACAGAACCGAAGGTGCAGCCCTATGTACATCTGCCGCTGCAATCGGGATCGGATCGCATCCTAGCCGCGATGGAGCGCGGATACACTGTCGAACAGTACCTCGCGCTAGTCGCGAAGCTGCGGCGCGCGATCCCCGGCCTCGCGATGTCGACCGACATCATCGTCGGATTTCATGGCGAAGACGATTCGGACTTTCGCTCGACGCTCGAGGTGATGCGCGCGGTGAGTTACGACGGCGCCTATACCTTCAAGTATTCGATCCGGGAAAACACTCGCGCGTTCAAACTTGGCGATACGGTTTCTGAGGACGAGAAGCAGCGTCGGCTCAACGAAGTGATCGCGCTTCAGGAGGAAACTTCGCTCGCGCGCAACCTCACGCTTATCGGCGAGACTTTTCCGGTACTGGTCGAAGGTCCCGCGCGCCGCGGCGAGGGGATGCTGGCCGGCAAGACGCCACAGTTCAAAACGGCGGCATTTCCCGCGGCCCCAGGCATCGATGCGGGCGACATCGTCGATGCACGCGTCGTTTCCGCAACCGGCCATTCGCTGACCTGCGTCCGCGCCTAGCCGATCTTTCAAAAAATCCCCGTATCTTTTGCCTCGCGCCGTTCGTCTTGAGACAAGAGCGAGGGGAGCTGACCAATGGCCGAAGCCAAGCTATCCAGCGAAGTCTACAAAAACGCCACCAACGCGTGGCATCAGTACATGAGCGATTTGAGTCCCCTCCGGCCCGCGCTCTATCGATACTGCCGAGGCCTCACCGGCAACACCTGGGATGCCGACGACCTTGTGCAGGAGGCGCTGATGCGCGGATTCAGCATCCTCGGATTGGGGCAGGATGAGATTACAGATCCGCGCGCGTATCTGCTGCGCATCGCATCGAATGCATGGATCGATTGGCAGCGCCGCAAGGCCACCGAGGCCGCCGCGATTGCCGAGATGACCACTACATCACCGCAGCATGCCGCAGGACAGGATACGAGCGCCTCGGTGCGCGACGCGGGTTCGATCCTCATGCAAATCCTCGCGCCGCAGGAACGCGCCGCGGTGGTTCTCAAGGATGTCTTCGACATGAGCCTGGA
>DATGKG010000325.1:0-2481 GCA_035294805.1 Binataceae bacterium (SeqCode)
TTGGTCCACGAAAGATCCGAGATGTGCACCAACCCATCGATGCCGGGTTCGATCTCCACGAACACGCCGAAGTCGGTAATGGATTTTACTTTGCCTTTGACGTGCGTCCCAACCGGATGCTGCTCAGCCAGCGCCTGCCACGGATTCGGTTCGGTCTGCTTAAGTCCGAGGGAAATGCGGCGATTGCCTTCGTCGACGCCGAGTACTTGCACCTCGACCGTGTCGTTCTGATTGACGACCTTGGACGGATGCACCGCGCGCTTGCTCCAGCTCATCTCGGAAACATGGATGAGCCCCTCGACGCCCTTTTCGAGTTCGACGAATGCGCCGTAGTCGGTGACGCTGACAACCTTGCCGGTCACGCGGGTGCCGGGAGGATATGCCTCCGCCACCTTGGTCCACGGATCGGGCATGATCTGCTTCATGCCGAGCGAAACGCGCTCGCGTCCGTGATCGTACTTGAGGACGACGACCTTAACTTTGTCGCCGACCTTCAGCACCTCCGAGGGATGCTGGATACGGCCCCACGACATATCGGTAATGTGCAGCAAACCATCGATGCCGCCGAGGTCGATGAACGCGCCATAGTCGGTGATGTTCTTCACCGTTCCTTCGAGGATGACGCCCTCTTCGAGCACACGCAGCGTCTGCTCCTTGAGCGAAGCGCGCTCGCGCTCGAGCACGCTGCGCCGCGAAACCACGACGTTGCCACGCGCACGATTGAATTTCAGAATTTGGAAGCGGCCGCGCTGTCCGACATAGCGATCGAGATTGCGCGCGGGACGTATATCGACATGCGATCCTGGCAGGAATGCCGGCACGCCGATATCGACCTTGAGTCCGCCCTTGACCTTGCCAAGGACGACACCCTCAACCGGAATTTCAGACTGAAATGCTTTTTCGAGCTCACGCCAGACTTTGAACTTCTCAGCCTTCGCATGCGAGAGGAGAACGGTGCCGTTCTCGGTTTCGGTGCCTTCGAAGTAGACATCGACCTCGTCGCCTTCCTTGACGCTGACGTTGCCATCCGCGTCAAGGAACTCGGCGAGTGGAACCTGTCCCTCGCACTTGTAGTTGATGTCGATGATGACGCTATCGCGTGTGACCAGCAGAACCCTGCCGACGAGGACATCGCCGGAACGGGGAGCTTTCAGGCTCTCTTCCATCAACGACTCAAAATCATTGTCGCCTCCGCTCATTTGTTGTTCGGCCAAAACTTTCTCCATTTAGTGGAAACCTTCCGGGGGACTTCGGGACAGTGCGATCCTTACAACCGCGACGCACTCGTTTCAAGGTCTGTTGCGAACATAAACCCCTTGAATCCGTTCTTTCAACGCGCTTACCGCTTGATCGAAGGTCAAGTTTGATGTGTCGATAACCACCGCATCATCGGCGCGTCGCATTGGCGCAAGCTCGCGCGCGGTGTCGCGGCGATCACGTTCCACCAGTTCTCTTAACACTTCGTCACGATTCGTGGTCGCGCCTTTCGCCGCCAGCTCCGCGTATCGTCGATCCGCGCGAACTTCGAAACTCGCTTCAAAAAAGAATTTGAACTCGGCATCGGGAAATACCACCGTGCCGATGTCGCGGCCTTCCATCACCACTCCGCCCTGCTCCCCAATTGCGCGCTGCATCTCGCGCATACGCGCGCGCACCGGCGCGAGGGTCGAATAGGTTGAGGCGAGATCGCTGATATCGGGACGCGTGATTTGATCGGACACATCGCGTCCGTTGAGAAGGATTCGGTCGCCGTGGAACTCGATCCTTATCGATTTCAGAATCAGCGCGACCCGCTCTTCGAGTTGCACATCGTTGGGTGTGATGCCGGCTTCTTTGAATGCGATCGCGACCGCACGATACATCGCGCCGGTGTTCAGATAGGTGAAGCCCAAATCGCTCGCGAGCCGGCGCGCGACGGATGACTTGCCCGAACCGCCCGGGCCGTCGATCGCGATGATGGGACGCGCGCGCTTCAATTCAACCGCTCGCGCATCGCGCGCCCGCGCTCCAACAGCGCAGTGATTTTTTCTTCGTCCCCCGCTTCGATCATCTTTTGAAATTCGGTGAGCGTCGCGCCGAATGTCTTGAGCGCTTCGACTATCGCATCGCGATTGGTGAGCAGGATGTCGCGCCACATCTCCGGCGATGATGCCGCCAACCGTGTCGTGTCGCGCAGACCTCCCGCGCCGTAGTCGGCCGCGAGCTTACCCGCGATGCGTTCATCTCTGAGCGAAGCCGCCAGCGTGCTCGCGACGATTTGCGGCAGATGGCTGGAGCGCGCGAGGATGCGATCGTGATCGTCGGGGGCCAGACGCTCGACGTTTGCGCCGGTCGCATGCCATAGCTGCTCGATCTTGTCGATCGCATCCGGCGTGCTGGTCTTCGAGGGCGTCACAACAACTCGCCGATTCACGAACAGCTCGCGATCGGCCTCATCGGCGCCAGTCTTCTCCTTGCCCGCGATCGGATGCACTCCGACCA
>DATGKG010000326.1:0-6875 GCA_035294805.1 Binataceae bacterium (SeqCode)
TTTCAGCTACAGCGGCAATACCGATACCGCGATCGCGCTGCGCACGCTGGTGATCAAGAACAATCGCGTCTATGTGCAGGCGGGCGGCGGCGTGGTCGCCGATTCCGATCCTGGCGCGGAATTCGAGGAGTCCGTCAACAAGGCGCGCGCGATGATTCGTGCGCTCAACGCGGCCCGCGAGCTGGAAGCGGCGGGTAGGTGACATCATGCGCATCTTGATGATCGACAACTACGATTCGTTCACTTACAACCTCGTGCAATATCTCGGCGAGCTCGGCGCCGATGTGACCGTCAAGCGCAACGACACGATCGATATCGCGGGCGTGCGCGCTCTTCATCCGGACGCGATCGTTGTATCGCCCGGGCCGTGCACGCCGAAGGAAGCCGGCATCTCGCTCGCGATTTTCCGCGAACTCGCGGGGGAACTGCCGATTCTGGGCGTATGCCTCGGCGAGCAATGCATGGGCGAGGCGTTCGGAGGGCATGTCGGCCGCGCGCCGCGCTTGATGCATGGCAAGACCTCGCCGGTGACGCATGATGGACGCGGAATCTTCGAAGGCCTACCGAATCCGTTCGACGCGATGCGTTATCATTCGCTGATCGTGGACGAGAAAACGATTCCCGATTGCCTCGAAATCAGCGCGCGCACTGCGGAGGGCGAGGTGATGGGCATCCGGCACAAGCAGCATTTCGTTGAGGGCGTGCAGTTTCATCCCGAATCGATCGGCACGCCGGAAGGAAAACATCTGTTGCAGAATTTTGTGCGGCGGGCGGCAGCGGCATGAGCGATTTCGCATCCGCATATGAGGCGGTGCTCAACCGCCGCGCGCTTTCCGCCGACGAGGCGGCACGCGCGTTTGGCGCGGTCCTCGATGGCGACGTTTCGGAGCCGCTAACCGCCGCGTTTCTCATCGCGCTCAAAATGAAAGGCGAAACCGGCGACGAGCTCGCCGGATGCGCGAGGGCGATGCGCTCGCGCGCTCGCGCGCTCAAGCTCGGCGTCGATGATCTTCTCGACACTTGCGGCAGCGGAGGCGATAACGCAGGCACTTTCAACATCTCGACCGGCGCTGCGCTGATTGCGGCGGCGGCCGGTGTGCCGGTGGCGAAGCATGGCAATCGCGCGATCAGCGGCAAGGTCGGCGGCGCTGACGTGCTGGAGAAATTCGGCATCAAGATCGATTGCGATCCGCCGATGCTGCGGAAGTGTCTTCGCGCGACCGGATGTTGCTTCATCTTCGCGCCCGCGTATCATCCTGCGATGGCGCGCCTGGCGCCGCTGCGCCGCACGCTCGCGACCCGCACGCTCTTCAACCTGATGGGCCCGTTGGTGAATCCCGCTTTGCCGACGCGTCAGGTTTCCGGCGTCAGCGAGGCGCGGCTGTTCGCGGAATTCGTGCGCGCCGTCGCGCTTCTCGGCACTCATCACGCGATGATCGTTCACGGCCTCGACGGTCTCGATGAGATTTCCATCAGCGCGGAAACACGCGTCGCGGAAATTCGCGGCGAGTCGATTTCCGAGTACACGATCGTGCCGGAGCAATTTGGCATCGAGCGCGCGGGACGCACCAAACTTCGAGCCGACGATGCCGAGCATTCTGCCAAGCTGCTGCGCGCGGCGCTGGTAGGAGATGAAGACGGTCCCGCTGAAGATATCCTTGCGCTCAACGGCGGCGCGGCGATTTACGTTGGCGGCAAAGCCGATTCACTGGCGGAAGGAATAGCGAAGGCGCGGGAGGTCATCGAGTCCGAGCGCGCGCTGGAAGTGATTGACGAAATGCGCCGAATCACCCACGGAGCCGTCGCATCGGGGAAAAAGTCGAAGACCAAATGAGTTCGATACTCGACAAAATCTTCGCCGCCAAGCGCGAGGAACTCAAAGAGCGGCGCAAATCGGTCAGCGATGTGGCAATCGTCGCGCGCGCGAAAGATGCTGCGGCGCCGCGCGATTTCATTGCGGCGCTGCGCGCGCGCCGCCCCGCGATTATCGCGGAGATCAAGCGCGCCTCACCGAGCAAGGGCGACATTCTCCCCGATCTCGATCCGGCGGGAGTCGCGCGCCAATACCAGGATTGCGGCGCGGCAGCAATTTCGGTGCTTACCGATCGGCACTTCAAAGGCACCTTGGATGATCTTCGCGCTGTGCGCGACGCGGTCGAGCTTCCGCTGCTGCGCAAGGATTTCATTTTTCATCCGTACCAGATCTATGAGGCGCGCGCGGCGGGCGCCGACTGCATTCTGCTGATTGTCGCGATGCTGAAGGAGGGCGAGCTGCGTTCGCTTGCTGCGTTGGCGCGCGAAGTCAAAATGGCGGCGCTCATCGAGGTGCACAATCCTGAGGAGTTGTCGCTCTCGACGCGCATCAACGCGGACCTCATTGGAATCAACAATCGCGATCTTCACACCTTCGTTACCGATCTCGCTGTCACCGAGAACCTGCTCGCGAACTATCACGGCGATGCGCTGGTCGTTGGCGAAAGCGGAATCAACACGCCCGATGACATTCGCCGCCTCGATGCGGCTGGTGCGCGCGCGTTTCTGATCGGCGAAAGCCTGCTGCGCGACGGCAATCCCGCGGCAAAGCTGCCCGAATTGTTGCGCGCGCTGGACGGAGTCTCCGCGCGATGAGCGTCAGGGTAAAGATCTGCGGCGTAACCCGCACCGAGGACGCACTCGCTGCGATGGAATGCGGCGCCGATATGATCGGGATCAACTTTTATGCTCCGAGTCCTCGCGCGGTGTCGCTGGAGCGCGCGCGAGAGATTCGCGAGGTCGTGCCCGACGCGCACAAACTGGTCGGCATCTTCGTCAATGAGTCGCGCGAATTCGTCACCGAATGTCTCGAGGCGGTGCAGCTCGACCTGCTGCAATTTCATGGCGACGAGGCCGATTCATTTCTTACCGGATGGCCGGTTCCGGTGATTCGAGCGCTCCGTCTGCAAACCGGACAGAGGTTCGATCCCTCGGAGCACGCGTCATCTATATATGTGTTGCTCGACACGTTTCATCCGGCGCTTTACGGCGGCACCGGCGCGAAGCGGACGCTTTCCGATCTACGAGGAGTGAATTTGTCGCGGGTATTTATCTCCGGTGGACTTAATCCCGACAACGTTCGCGAAGCAGTGGAACTTTCGCCCTACGCCGTCGATGTCGCCAGCGGCGTCGAGCAGTCACCGGGTATTAAGGACCACGACAAACTCAGGAGATTCATTCGCAATGCCAAGTCTGCCCGATAGCCACGGTCACTACGGCGAGTTCGGCGGCAAGTATGTCGCCGAGACGCTGATGCCCGCGTTGACTGAATTGGAGCGCGCGTACAAGGAAGCGCGGCGCGACCCTGCATTCAAGCGCGAGTTGGAATATCGCTCGCGCGAATTCGTCGGCCGCCCCACGCCGCTCTATCATGCGGCGAATCTCAGCGCGCGCCTTAACGGCGCGAAGATTTATCTCAAGCGCGAGGACCTCTGCCACACCGGCGCGCACAAGGTGAACAACGCGCTCGGCCAGGCGCTGCTCGCAGTGAGGATGGGCAAGTCGCGTATCACGGCGGAAACCGGCGCGGGTCAGCATGGCGTTGCAACGGCGACGATGGCGGCGCTGTTTCAGCGCGAGTGCGAAGTGTTTATGGGTTCGGTCGACGTCGAACGCCAGGCGCTCAACGTTTTTCGCATGAAGCTGCTCGGAACTAAGGTCACCGCGGTCGAGTCGGGGAGCAAGAGTCTGAAGGACGCGCTCAACGAGGCGCTACGCGATTGGATCGCGACCGTGCGCAATACGTACTACCTCATCGGTACTGCCGCGGGGCCGCATCCATATCCGATGATCGTGCGTGATTTTCAATCGGTGATTGGCCGCGAGGCGCGTAAGCAGATCATGCAGAAGGAAAGTCGTCTGCCCGATGTGCTGGTTGCGTGCGTGAACGGCGGCTCCAATGCGATCGGGCTGTTCTATCCCTTCATCAAGGACGCGGACGTGAAGATGGTCGGCGTTGAGGCGGCCGGGCTGGGCCTCAACACGCCTTCGCACGCCGCGACCATCAACGCGGGCAGTATCGGCGTACTGCATGGCAACAAAACGTACTTATTGCAGGATGAACTCGGGCAGATTCGCGAGACCCATTCGATCGCGGCGGGCCTCGATTATCCGGGCGTCGGGCCTGAGCTCGCGTACTTGAATCAGAGTGGGCGCGCGCAATATGTCGCCGTTACCGATGCGGAAGCGCTCGACGCGCTCAAGTTGCTGTCCGAGATGGAGGGAATCATTCCGGCGCTGGAGAGTTCTCATGCGGTTGCTCATGCGGTGAAGCTTGCGCCTACGATGAGCAAGGACCAGGTGATGATCATCAATCTGTCGGGACGCGGCGACAAGGATATGCATACGATCGTCGGCGCGTTGGGAGCGAAAGTTTGAAATGAGTGCGATGAAACGTCGAATCGCGGCGACCTTCCGCGAATTGCGCGCGCACAACGAGGCCGCGTTGGTTCCGTTCGTGGTCGCGGGCGATCCGAATCTGGATGCGACCGCGGCGCTGGTGCGCGAGTTTGCGGCGCGCGGCGCCGATATCATCGAGCTGGGCGTGCCGTTTTCCGATCCGATGGC
Source organism: Binataceae bacterium (SeqCode) (assembly GCA_035294805.1). GTDB lineage: Bacteria > Desulfobacterota > Binatia > Binatales > Binataceae > DATGKG01. The sequence goes on from DATGKG010000326.1 coordinate 4,600, forward strand.
CGATGGTCCTGCCAACCAGCGCGCGGCGCAACGCGGCCTGAAGTCCGGCGCGTCGCTCACCGCGATCCTTTCAATGGTGACCGAGCTGCGCAAGGAAACCGACATCCCGCTCATCCTGTTTGGATACTTCAATCCGATTTTCCATTACGGATGCGAGCGGCTGTGCGCCGATGCGGCGCGCGCGGGTATCGATGCGTTGCTGGTGGTCGATCTTCCGCCCGACGAGGCCGGTGAATTGAAGACACCGGCGCGTGCGAACGGCCTCGACCTGATTTTTCTGCTCGCGCCAACCACGCCGATTGAGCGCGCGCGCTATGTGGCCCGCTCCGCGAGCGGCTTCATCTACTATGTCGCGGTGACCGGAGTGACCGGCGCGCGCACCGTTCTTGCGTCCGATCTCGAACGTCAGGTGACGAATCTCCGCAGCGTTACCGATTTGCCGATCGGTGTCGGGTTCGGCATTTCCACGCCGGAGCAAGCAGGAAAGGTTGCGCGCTTCGCCGACGCGGTCGCGGTCGGCAGCGCGATCTCGCTGTTGATAGAGGCGAATGCCCAGTCGTCCGATCTCGTGAAGACAGTGGGCGAACTGGTAGGATCGATGAAGCTGGCGATGAAGGCGGCGCGATCCGGCGCCGATGCCGCGGTTGCCGGCTAGAAACGGTTGACGAATGGCGCAGCGAGAAACAACCCCAGTCGAGGCCGCAGTTGCGCAAAATGCGGAGGACATTTGGGTCAAATGTCCGACCTGCAAGGAGATCGCGTTTCGCAAGGAAGTCGAACGTAACCTCAACGTATGCGGCAAGTGCAGCCATCATTTCCGAATTACCTTGAGTCAGCGTCTGGCGATTACTGCCGACCGTGGGAGTTGGCGCGAGATGTTCGCCGATATCGCGATTGGCGATCCGCTGCAGTTCGTCGACAGCAAGCCGTATCCGAAGCGGCTTGAGGCGGCGCGCAAGGAGAGCGGGCGCAACGATGCGGTCGCGGTCGGACTCGCGAATATCGAGGAGCATCCGATTGCGCTCGCCATCATGGATTTCGAATTCATGGGCGGCAGCATGGGCGTGGTCGTCGGCGAAAAACTCGCGCGTCTTTTTGACCATGCACTCGCGAACGGATTGCCGGTCGTGTTGTTCGCGGCGTCGGGCGGCGCGCGTATGCAAGAGGGCGCGCTCTCGCTGATGCAGATGGCGAAGGTGTCGTCGGCGATCGCGCGGCTGCGCGATGGGCGCTTGCCGTTCATCTCGGTGCTATGCGATCCGACCACCGGCGGCGTGGCGGCATCGTTCGCGATGCTCGGCGATCTCAACCTTTCCGAGCCCGGAGCGCTGATCGGTTTCGCAGGCCGGCGGGTGACGAAGCAGACGACCGGTCAGGATCTTCCGGCGGACTTTCAGCGCGCCGAATTTCTCCTCGCGCATGGAATGCTCGACGCGATTGTGCCGCGCGCGCAGATGCGCGCTACGCTCGGGCGCCTGCTCACGATGCTTCATCGTCCGAAGTTGGCCGCGCATCCGAAAGCCGCTCGCGCCAGGAAATAGAGCAGCTTTTCTTTTTTCAACCGCTGCCTTATTCTCGCTTCGATTCTCCTTCGATGTGACCGCTAGCAGCGTACGCTTATGTGGATAGTACGGTTCGCGTTGCGCCGTCCGCTTTCCGTCGCAGTTATGGCGGCGCTGATGCTCGTGCTCGGCGCGCTGTCGTTCGGGATGATGAACATCGACATCTTTCCGGCGATCAACCTGCCGGTCGTGATGGTCATTTGGAACTATCCCGGACTGCCCGCGATCGACATGGAGCGGCGCGTCGTCTTCATCACCGAGCGCGCGTTCTCGACCAGCGTCAACGGCATCGAACACATCGAGTCGCGATCGATTCAGGGCGTCGGCCTGATGAAGGTGTATTTTCATCCGGGCGAGACGACTGCTGGCGGCATCGCGCAGATGACCTCGGTGACGCAGGGCATCGTGAAGATTATGCCGCCCGGAATTCAAGCGCCCAACGTCATCGACTACAACGCGGCGAACGTGCCCGTCGCGCAACTCAACATTTCGAGTGAGACACTGTCGGAGCAGGCGCTCTTCGACTACGGCCTGAACTTCATTCGGCCTAAGCTCTTCACGATCGAAGGTCTGTCGTCGCCGGCGCCGTATGGCGGACGCAGCCGCGCCATCATGGTGAATCTCGATCCGGCGGCCATGTATGCGAACTCGCTGTCCGCCAATGACATCAGCAACGCGCTCAACCTCACGAATGTCATTCTGCCCGCGGGCAGC
>DATGKG010000327.1:0-2761 GCA_035294805.1 Binataceae bacterium (SeqCode)
GTCGGCGCGAGCCTCGATTCGATGGTCGTCGGCGAGCCGCAGATTCTGGGCCAGTTGAAACTCGCCTATGCGCAGGCGGCGGAGGCCGCGACCGTCGGGCTGGTGCTCCATCGCGCATTTCACAAGGCCTTTCAGGTCGCCAAGCGCGTGCGCAAAGCAACCCTCATTGGCCACGGCTCGGTCTCGATCAGCTCGGTCGCGGTGAGTCTCGCGGGGCAGATCTTCGATACGCTCGGCGACAAGACCGCGATGCTGATGGGGGCGGGCAAGATGGCGGAGCTGACCGCGCGCCAGCTAAAGGCACTCGGCATCGAGTCGCTGCTCATCACCTCGCGCACATTCGATCGCGCGGTCGCGTTGGCCCGCGAGCTTGGCGGGACCGCCGTGCCCTTCGAAAATTACAAGCCGTACCTACGCATTTCGGACATTCTCATCGGTTCGCTCTCGGTCACGCGCCCGATGCTGGCGCATCATGACGTCGACCCGATCATTCGCGAGCGCAAGTATCGTCCGATGTTCATGATCGATCTTGGCGTCCCGCGCAATTTCGACGAGCGCCTCAATCAAATCGAGAACGTCTACCTTTACGACATCGACGATCTCGATGCGGTCGCGCAGAAGTCGCTCGGGCAGCGCGAGCGCGAGGCCGAGAAGGCCGAGGAAATCGTCGTCGAGGAAATTGACTCGTTTCTGAAGTGGCTCGCCGAGCTCGAGATCGTGCCGACTATCAAGGACATCCGCGGCAGCATCGAGCGGCTGCGCGACCTCGAGCTAACGCGCCATCGCGCATGGTTGAAAAACCTCGAGCCTGCCGAGCGCGAGCGCATCGAGATGCTGACGCGCGGGCTGGTGAACAAGCTGCTCCATCGGGTGATGGAGGGCCTGCGCCATCACGATCGCAACTCGCCGGAGGCGATTCACACGGCCGAAATCGCCCGTCGCCTGCTATGCGACACCAACGGCGCGGCCCCCGACTTGCCAGCCCTCGACGACCTCGAAGCGGACCTGCTCGAGGACTCCAGCGACGACGGCGATCCGCTTTGAGTGCGCGATGAAGCCGCTCAGAATCGGATCGCGGCCGAGTAGGCTCGCGATCATCCAGGCCGAGATGGTGCGCGATGCGATCGCCTCGACGATTCCGGACCTCGACATCGAAATCGTTCCGATAAGGACCAGCGGCGATAAAATCCTCACGCCCTCGCTTGCCGATGTTGGCGGTAAGGGATTGTTCATCAAGGAGTTGGAGCAGGCGCTTGCCGAGCGGCGCATCGATGTCGCCGTCCATTCGATGAAGGATTTGCCGGCCGTGCTGGCGCCGCAGTTTCGAATCGTCGCGACTCCGCAGCGCGAGAATCCGCGCGACGCGCTTATCACGCCGAACGGCGCGCATCTTAAGTCACTGCCGAAAGGCGCGAAGCTCGGGACCTCGTCGCCGCGTAGGAAATTCGAAGCGCTTGGGATCAATCCGGGTCTGGAGGTCGTGCCGCTACGCGGCAACGTCGATACGCGGGTCGGAAAACTGCAGTCCGGCGAGATGGACGCGATCATTGTCGCGATGGCGGGGCTCAAGCGTCTCGGGAAGTTGCAGGACCTCAAGTACGAAGAACTCAACGAGCGCGATTTCGTGCCATCCGCGGCTCAGGCCGCGCTCGCCATCGAAACTCTCTCCGACGGAAAAATCTGCGGCTCCGATGAAACCGATCGCGCGGTCGCGTCGCTTAATCATTGGAAAACCGAATGCGAGACGACTGCCGAACGCGCGTTCCTCGCATCGATTCATGCGTCATGCGTCACGCCGGTCGGCGTCAAAGCGACGCTTACGAACGATCGTCTCTCGATACGCGCGATCCTGTTCAGCACCGATGGTACGCGCAGTTTGGAAGAGGAAATCTTCGACCATGCCGCGGTCGACGCGGCGCGCCTCGGCGAGAACCTCGGTGCTAAGATGATAGCGCGCGGCGCGCGCGACCTTCTTGATGAAACCTGACGTCAGCGGAAGAGTCTTCCTGGTTGGAGCCGGCCCCGGCGCAATCGATTTAATTGCGGTGCGCGGCGCGGAGATCCTGAGCCGCGCGCAAGTCGTCATCCATGACAGTCTCGTGAATCCCGGCCTGCTGCGCCTCGCGCCCGCATCGGCGGAGTTGATTCATGCGGGCAAGCGCGGCGGCGCGCAGCAGGACCTCGATCAAGCGGACATCAATGCGATGCTGATAGCGCACGCGCGCAAGGGGATGCGCGTCGTCCGTCTCAAGGGTGGCGATCCATTCATCTTCGGACGCGGCGGCGAAGAGGCCGAGGCACTCGCTGCTGCGGGCGTCGCGTTCGAGGTTGTTCCCGGCATCACGTCGGCGATTTCGGTGCCCGCCTTCGCGGGAATTCCGTTGACGCATCGCGAGTATGGCTCGTTCGTCGCATTCGTCACCGGTCATGAGGATGCCTCGAAGGAGGGGACATCGGTGCCGTGGGACGACCTCGCGCGCGCAGCGCGTGGCGGCGGCACGATCGTGATCCTGATGGCGACCGCGCGCTTGCGCGGCGTGCTGAAGCGCTTGGCGGACGCAGGTTTGCCGCATTCGACGCCAGCCGCGGCGATTCAATGGGGCACTATCGCTAATCAGAAGGCCGTCTCATCGACGCTCGCAGCCCTTGCCGATGACGTCGAAAGAGCGATCCTCGGCGCGCCGGCCATTGTAGTCGTGGGGCAATGCGCCGATCTGCGCGAGCATCTGAAGTGGGCGGAGCGGATGCCGCTGTTCGGACG
>DATGKG010000328.1:0-2872 GCA_035294805.1 Binataceae bacterium (SeqCode)
GCGATGCTTTTCTCTATCGAACATTTAATTACGCCTTTACACTGAGCACTTGACGGCCCGGAAAGTTCGCGCTGCGCTGGTTGAAGAGCAATGAGAAAGCATCGACGCCCGCTCTTTATCGCATGCGTATCGATCGCCGTGATGGCGACCGCGATGGCTTCTTCGCTCTTTGCGACGCAGCAGGACGCGCCTTCGGTCAACATCCTATCGATCCCGCAGCGCCAGCCGGTCGCGCTTCCGTCGATCGCGGCGCCGAGCGGCCAGCCGGAAACTTCGCTGGAAGTGCCATCGCTCAAGCTGCGCACGCAACCCGGCTTCGAGCAGGTGACGGTGACCGTCACTGATTCCTCGGGAAAGTACGTCACCAATTTGAAGGAAGACGACTTCCGCATCCTCGAGGATGGTCATCAACGTCCGGTCGGCTATTTTCGCATCGATCGTAGCGCGCCGGTGTCGATCGGCATCATCGTGGACTGCTCGACCTCGATGATGACGAAGTTCGCGCAGGCCCGCCGCGCCATTACCAGCATGGTCGACAATCTCGATCCGCGCGATGACATTTTCCTGGAATCATTCTCGGTCGAAGCCAGGCTGCTGCAGCCATTCACCGTCGATCATCAGCAAATAATCGATCATTTGAGATTGCTGCACGCGGTGAAAAGCACCTCGCTGTATGACGCGGTATTCATGGGACTTTACGAAATGCGCCTGGCCCGTCGCGACAAGCGCGCACTGCTGGTCATCACCGACGGGCTCGATAACACCAGCACAACCAGATGGGAGCAGGTCATCGCGACAGCGCGCGCGATGAGAGTGCTGATTTACAGCGTCGGCATCGGTGAGCAGATGGTAAATACCCGCGCGAACCGGTGGTGGGAAGTTTTCGCGTCCGATTCGGACGAGGTCGATATGCAGGCGCTGCGGACGCTGTCGGATGAAACCGGCGCGCGCGCCTTCAACCTCCGTCGGGTTGGCGATGGCGAAGAGCTAAGCCGCGACTGCGCAGCGATCAGCAACGAACTGCGCCAGCAATACACGCTCGCGTATGTCTCGCCCGATCCGATGAGGCTCAGTTATCGCAGCTTGCACGTCGATGTTCCCAAGCATCCGGAGCTGTCGGTGCGGGTGCGCAAAGGCGTCGCGATTATTCCGCCTGCGACGCCGCCTTGACGCTGGCCAGCTTCCTTCATCGCCTACCACCCAGGCGGAGGCCGGTGGGAATCTGAAACTTCCTTAGCAGGCCGCGACAGGCGTCATACGCGTCGGGATGGTCGATGCGAATTGTCTCCAGCGAGCGCGTGAATTCGTTTTCGTCGCGCACCTCATAGATCGCTCTGAAGGCCTTGGTCGCCGCTTGCCACGAGTCCTGCGCGTTCTTGAAGCCCAGCGCAGCGACGAAATCGTGCCGATCCTTGAAGATGGTGAGTAACTGAGGCGGCTTGCTATGCCGCAAAATGATGAGCGCGTACATGATCGAACTCCTGGCCGGCGCGCACCCCGTTCTATAAGAGGCTAACCGCACAGTTCGGCGCATACAACTGACGTGAATGTGACAGGCGCGAAGGCGGCGTTGCTGCGTTCGCGCGGCGCGCCTAAGATTGCGCTATGCCCGATCAAGAAGTTTTGTTCATGCGCAGCCCGTGGATGCCGCTTCACATCGAGCGGGCCGAGGGCGCCTATCTCTACACCAAAGACGGCCGAAAGATCCTCGACGCGGGAAGCGGCGCGGTTGTCGTCAATGTCGGCCAGGGGCGCGAGGAACTCGCGATGCTCGCGGCAGACACGGTGCGCAAGCTGAACTACATCGTGCCGGTATGGGTCTCGACCGAGCGCGAGAAGCTCGTCGCTCGCCTCGCGCGATGGACGCCGCCCGGTCTGAACCGCTTCTTCTTCACCAGCGGCGGCTCCGAATCCGTCGAGGCCGCGCTGAAATTCGCGATGCTGTATCAAAAGGTGCGCGGCAAACCGTCGAAGAAAAAAATCATCTCGCGCCAGTTCTCCTATCATGGCAACACGCTGGGCGCGCTTTCCGCCGGCAGCACGCTGCGCCGCGCCGACTACGAACACGTGCTGTTCGATTGGCCGAAGATTCCGCCGTCGTTTTGTTATCGATGCCCGTGGGGCAAGACCTATCCGCAATGCGATATCGATTGCGCCAATGCGCTGGAGGAGGAAATCAAAAAGCAGGGCGCCGATAACATCGCGGCATTCATTGCCGAACCAATGATGGGCGCGAGCGGCGGCTCCGTTCCTCCGGTCAAGGAGTACTGGCCGAAGCTGCGCGAGATTTGCGATCGCAACGACATCCTGCTGATCGCCGACGAAGTGATGACCGGCTTCGGCCGGACCGGACGCCGCTTCGCCGTCGATCATTGGAACGTGAAGCCCGACATTCTCATCGGCGGCAAGGGTCTTACCGGCGGCTACGTGCCGATGGGGATGATCGCGGTCGATGAAAAAATCGTCGCGCAGTGCGAGGAAGCGAATCGCGACTTCATGTTCTACACGTACAGTTGTCATCCGCTTGCGTGTGCGATGGCCGATGGCGTCCTGGCAATCATGGAGCGGGAGAAGCTGGTGGAGCGCGCGGAGACCGTCGGCGCGCGGCTCGGTGCGCAACTCAAGGAAGAGCTGTCCGGCCATCCGATGGTCGGTGACATCCGCGGCGTGGGATTTTTCTGGGGCATCGAGTTGGTGCGCGATCGCGAGCGTCGCACTCCATACGCGCCGGAACTGAAGGTCACGAGTAAGGTGCAGAGCGCCGCGATGAAGCGCGGACTATTCTTCTATCCGTCGACCGGGATGGCCGGTCCGGCCGGCGGTGACGCGATGATGATCACGCCGCCATTCATCGTCAACGACAACGACATCG
>DATGKG010000329.1:0-11561 GCA_035294805.1 Binataceae bacterium (SeqCode)
AAAATGCGCCGAGCTGTACAGCGCTGCGAAGATTCGCGGATTCCTTCATCTATATATCGGTGAGGAGGCCGTCGCGGTCGGCGCGATGCGCGCACTCACGCCGGAAGATTCCGTCGTCGCGACCTACCGCGAGCACGGTCACGCGCTACTGCGCGGGATTCCGGCCGGCGCGATCATGGCCGAGATGTTTGGCAAACAGGAAGGATGCAGCCGAGGCCGCGGGGGGTCGATGCATCTGTTCGACGCGAAGCATCGATTCTTCGGCGGCAACGCGATCGTGGGTGGCGGGCTGCCGCTCGCGGTCGGCATCGCGCTGGCCGACAAGCTCGTGCATCGTTCGCGCGTTACTGCATGCTTCTTCGGCGATGGCGCGGTAGCTGAGGGCGAGTTTCACGAGTCCATGAATCTCGCGGCGTTGTGGAAGCTGCCAGTGCTCTTCTTCTGCGAGAACAACCTTTACGGGATGGGCACCGCGCTGCGTCGTGCAGAGTCGGAAACCGATCTATGCCTAAAGGCATCCTCTTACGAAATGCCGGCGTGGCCGGTCGACGGGATGGACGTTTTAGCATGCGAGGAAGCCGCGCATCGCGCCGCCTTGGAGGTGCGCGGAGGCGCGGGGCCGTGCTTTCTCGAATTCCGCACCTACCGCTTCCGCGCACACTCGATGTACGATCCGCAGCTGTATCGCAGCAAAGTCGAAGTCGAAGAATGGAAGAAACACGATCCTATCAGCACCTTTCAGGATCGCTTGACCGTGGACGGCATTCTCGATGACGCGAAGCTGAAGCTCATCGAAGATGAGGTCGCGGCGGAAATCGAAGAAGCGATCGCATTCGCCGAGGCGGGCACCTGGGAGCCAGACGAAGAGCTTACGCGCTTTGCGTATTCGGAAGTGAAAGCACCGTGAGCGCCGAAGCCACCAAAGTGAAGACTACTTACCGCGAAGCCATGCGACAGGCTATTCGCGATGCGATGAATCGCGACGCGCGCGTTTTCCTGATGGGCGAGGATGTAGGCGCTTACGGCGGATGCTACGCGGTGAGCAAGGGACTGCTCGACGAGTTCGGTCCCGAGCGAATCCGGGACACACCGCTGTCCGAGTCGGCGTTCGTCGGGGCCGGAATCGGAGCGGCGATGAACGGCATGCGACCGATTGTCGAGATCATGACGGTTAACTTCAGCCTGCTGGCGCTGGATCAGATCATCAACAACGCGGCGACGATCCTTCACATGTCGGGCGGCCAGTTCAATATTCCACTGGTGATCAGGATGACCACGGGCGCCGGCCGTCAGCTCGCGGCGCAGCATTCGCATAGCCTGGAAGGATGGTACGCGCACATTCCCGGCATCAAGGTGCTTGCACCGGCAACCTTGGAAGACGCGCGCGGGATGTTATGGACGGCGCTCGAAGATCCCGATCCGGTGCTCATCTTCGAACACGGCACGCTTTATAACATGGAAGGAGAACTGGCGGCTGACGCCGGACCAGTCGAGATTGCGAAAGCGGCGGTGCGGCGCGCGGGAAGCGACATTAGCCTGATCACGTACGGCGGCACCCTGTTTAAGACGCTGGAAGCCGCCGAGCAGCTCGCGTCATCCGGAATCGATGCGGAAGTTGTGGACCTGCGCACGCTACGGCCGCTCGATACCGAAACAATTCTCGATTCGGTGAATCGCACGCATCGCGCGGTGATCGTCGACGAAGGGTGGCGCAGCGGCAGCATTTCCGCCGAGATTAGCGCGCGCATCATGGAGGGGGCATTCTACGAACTCGACCTACCCGTGGAGCGCATTTGCAGCGCCGAGGTTCCGATACCGTACGCCAAACATCTTGAGGAGGCCGCGCTGCCGCAAGCTTCAACGATCGTCGCAACCGTGACGCGGATGATTGGCGCTCATGGCTGATTTCCTCATGCCCTCACTCGGCGCCGACATGGAAGTCGGCACCGTTCTGCAATGGCTGGTGAAACCCGGCGACCCGGTCAAGCGCGGTGATATCGTTGCGGTAGTGGATACTGAGAAAGCCACCATCGAGGTGGAGATCTTTCAGACCGGAGTCATCCAGAAGATCGTCGTGCCCGAAGGAGAGAAAGTCCCCGTCGGTACGTTGCTGGCGGTGCTTACCACGAATGGTGAGGCTGTCGCGGCGGCTCCCGAGGAGAAGCCAAAGCCCGTCGCACCTCCCGCGCCGCCGCGGCCAGTTCCTCCGCCCGTCATGGCCAAGCCTGCACCGCCTCGGCCCGCTCCTGCGCCGGTTGCTGCGAAGCCACCCACACCGCCGAAGCCTGCCGCGCCGCATCGCATGCACATTTCTCCGCTGGCGATGCGAGTCGCGATGGATCTCAAGGTCGATCTCGCGAATGTCACCGGCACCGGTCCCGACGGCGCCATCACCAAGGCCGATGTGGAGCGCGCCGCAAAGGCGCCGCCCGCACCAGCTCCCGCGCCTCCTGTTGCTGCACGAGCTGCAGCACCCGCGGCGGCGCCCGCGACACCTGCCGTTGCACCGGTCGATCGCACCGTTACGATGCGCAAGGTCATCGCGGCCGCGATGGCGCGTTCCAAGCGCGAGATTCCTCACTACTATCTCGGCAACCAGATCGACATGAGCAAGGCGATGTCATGGCTTACGGCCGAGAATCTCAAACGCCCGGTGACCGAGAGACTTCTCTACTCCGTGATGCTGCTGAAAGCGGTTGCGCTCGCGATTCATGAAGTTCCCGAGATGAACGGCTTTTGGAAAGACAGCGCCTTTGTGCGGAGCGAGGCTGTGCATGTCGGCGTCGCGATCTCGATTCGCCAGGGCGGCCTCATCGCTCCGGCGATTCACGACGTCGACCAAAAGAGCCTCAGCGAGATCATGGTGAACCTGCGCGATCTGGTGAAGCGCGTGCGCGCCGGCACGTTGCGCAGTTCGGAAATCGCCGACGCGACGATCACCGTCACGAACCTCGGCGAGCAGGGGGTCGAGAGCGTCTTCGGAGTCATCTATCCGCCGCAGGTTGCGCTGGTCGGGTTCGGCAAGATCGTGGAGCGCCCGTGGGCGAGCGGAGGAATGGTCGGCGCGCGGCCGGTGGTGATGGCGAGTCTGTCGGGTGACCATCGCGCGAGCGACGGCCATCGCGGCGGACTGTTTCTCGCTGCTATTGAGCGATTATTACAGGAGCCGGAAAAACTGTGAGCGACGAGGAAATTAGATCACTTTATCTCCGCGAACTGCATAAGATCGCGCCCGAAGTCGACCCAAAAGAAATCGATCCGGCGGTTGATTTGCGCGAGCAGATCGACCTCGATTCAATGGACATCCTCAACCTGGCGGTCGCGATCCATGAGGCGACTGGCGTCGACATTCCTGAGGCCGACTATCCGCAGATGACAAGTTTGAACGGCTGCGTCGCGTATCTGCACGCGCGCACCAGTTAATCAAACCTTTTTGCGTTGGTGCGGTCCCATTGGTGGGGACGCGTTCGACCTTCAATCGATCAGGCTTCGATATTCAGGCTTATAAACCTGGGAATGGATAAATGCGTCGAGATCCTGTGGCTTCTCTACGCGCGCAAGATCGCGGGCGAAAATTACCTCTGCGATTCGTCGGGCGACGTGCATTTCGGTTTCGAAGATGGCGGATTGCGGCGGATAAACCAACCCGGTTTCCAGGTCAGCGGGCGTTACGCGTTCCGCCAGTGCGTGGGCGGCCGCCAGGAACATCTCGTCGGTGACTCGCTTGGCGCGGGTCGCATAGATAGCCAGGCCCATCGCAGGGAAAATGTACAAATTGTTACACTGACCCGGCACCAAACGCTGGTTGCCGTATTGCATCGGTGCAAATGGGCTGCCGCTCGCGAACACCGCTCGCCCCGAGGACCATTGGTACGCTTCTTCCGCAGTGCACTCGGAGCGCGAAGTTGGATTGGACAGCGCGAAGATGATCGGACGGCGGTTGATGCGCGCCATCGTCTCGATGACACTCCGGCTAAAGGCTTTCGCGAGTGTGCTGAGGCCGACAATCATGGTCGGCTGTAGCGCCTCGATCGCCGCCACGAAACTCTTCGTCGATGTGTGATGATGCGCGTAGGGCCGCTGAAAATCGGTAAGGTCATCGCGACCGGATTCGACCAAGCCATTGCGATTGAAAAGCCAAATCCGTGAGCGAGCCTGCTCAGCTGAAATTCCTTCCTCGATCATCAACCGAGTCAGGAGATTAGCGACCCCAACACCCGCAGAACCGGCACCGAGGAAAAGAAAGGTCTGATCGATAAGACCCCCGCCCGTGATGCGCAATGCGCTCAGGATACCAGCAAGCACGACCGCGCCTGAACCCTGAATGTCGTCATTAAAGCAGCAAACGCGATCGCGATAGCGCGCAAGCAGTCGGAACGCATCGGGGCGCCCCCAATCCTCGAATTGAATGCAGCAGTCGGGGAACTCCTCCTGGACGGCGGTCACAAACTCCTCGACGAAACTATCAAGGTTGATGACCGAAGGGCGCGGCTGACGTAGCCCCGTATAAAGAGGATCTTGCAGCAACTTGTCGTTGTTGGTTCCACAATCCATCATGATCGGTATTGAAAGCTGGGGCGGAACTCCGGCGCATGCTGTATAGAGCGCGAGCTTGCCGATTGGAATCCCCATCCCATCTGCGCCGAGATCGCCGAGGCCCAAAATTCGCTCGCCGCTGGTGACTACGATGAATCGCACATCTCTCTGAGGCCAATTGCGGAGAATCTCGCGCAGGTGCCCTTTGCGATTGATCGACACATAGAGGCCTTTCGGCCGCCGCATGATGTAGCTGAACTGCAGGCACGCGTCGCCCACAGTCGGCGTGTATACGAACGGAAGCAGTTGCGCCGGATAGGAAGTCAGGACTTTATAGAAAAGCGTCTCGTCGATTTCCTGCAGTTCCGAGAGATAGAGGTATTTCTCCAGGGGTGAGGTGCGTTGTTCGAGTTGCATCACCACGCGCCGGAGTTGCACGTCGAGGCCCTCGATGCGCTGCGGCAGCAGTCCCTCCAGGCCGAGTGCGACGCGCTCGGCCTGGGTAAAACCGGTGAATTTGTTTTGACGCGGGTCACGCAAGACATCGGCGCCGCGCGGTCTGATCATCATCCAACCATTCTCACTTTTCGAGATCCCTTAAAAGCGCCGATAGCTCATGGCGACTAGCACCCGTTCACGCGCCAGATCCACAGCCGCCCTTCGCGGGGTGACACGCTGAAGCCGCATGGCATCGAGGACTTCTCGCGTATTGTTGCGAATCTTTTCTTCGATGGTTTCCAACGCAGTGGATTGCGTTCCGCCGTGGTATTCAACGGACGCACAGATTACACCGCCTGCATTAGCGATGAAGTCAGGAATCGAGAGGATACCGCGCTGATGCATGCGTTCCTCGGCCTCAGGCGACACCGGGATGTTGGCCCCCTGCAGCACCAGCTTCGCGCGAAGCAAATCGACGTTAACCATCGTGATGACGTCAGGCCGTGCGGCGGGAATCCAGATATCGCAGCCGACTCCTACGATTGCCTCGCGATCGCGCCGCTCGGCTGCTGGAAGCTCGACGACGCTCCGACCTCGATTCTTGAGCGCGATAAGTGCTTCAACGTCGAGACCGTTCGAATTGACGATAGTTCCAGACGAATCGGAGGCGGCGACGAGAACCGCACCGCGAGCGGCGAGGAATCGCGCGGCATGCTTGCCGACCGCGCCGAATCCCTGAACTGCGACGCGCGCGCCTGCGATTTTAACCTCGCAAAAATCCTGCGCAACTTCGGCCGCGATCGCGAGGCCGAATCCTGTAGCGCCAATCTCATCGAGAGGGATTCCTCCGATCTCCCGTGGCAATCCTGCGGCGCGCCCGATCTCGTCGTGCATCCACGCCATCGCGCGCTCGTTGAGGCCCATGTCCGGACCGACGATGTAATCGGCGACATCGCGGATAGCGTGCGCAAACGCCCGGATGACTTGCTCCTTGCGCTCGGTCGGCATCTTCGGGTCCGCCATGATGACGGATTTTGCGCCGCCGTGAGGCAGGCCTGCAGCGGCGTTCTTCATGGTCATCGCGCGAGCGAGACGAGCGCACTCCTGGAGTGTGACATCTGGCGCCATGCGGCATCCGCCAATCGCCGGCCCGGCCGCGACGTTGTCGACAACAAGTATCCCGCGAAGATGGAGCTTCGGCTCATATATGCCCATCACCTTCGCCGGTCCTATATTATCGGCGAATTGAAATAGTTCGCTCATCTCACTTCCTTAGCTACTGCTCGTCGAACATCGTGATAAACCCGACCGGACATTCGTTCGCGCAGATGCCACATCCTTTGCAGTGGTCGTAGTCGAAGGCGTAGCGCCACCCGTCACGCGTGTCCGCTTTGAGCACCGCGTTATCGGGGCATAGCGTCCAGCAGTTGTCGCAGGACATACATTCGCCGCACGAGAAGCATCGGTGAGCCTCGGCATTGAGGTCCTGGTGCGAAATACCCGCTTCGATTTCCTTCTCGGCCGATCGATGTTCGACTTCGAGTATCAGTGCCTCGGCGCGCGGCGCGTGGTCGAAGTAATTGATGTTCAGATCGTCGAATGCGATCGGCCTCGGCATTTCATCGCCCGCTGGCGGAAGTCCGTCGAGATAGTTCCGGATCGCGATCGCGGCTCGACACCCATCACCGATTGCACCGCTCACCGTGCCAGCGGCGCTACGCGCATCTCCACCTACAAAGATGCCAGGCTGACCAAGCAAGTTGCCGAACACAGACGAATCCAGTTGCTGCCCAATCGCGGGAATGACGTGATCGACCTTGAGGATGGTCTCGGTTCCCTCGAAGGAAACCAGCTTGCGTTCCCCAGTCGCTGTCCCGAGCTCCTTCATGTGGACCGTCTCGACGCCGACGACCCTATTGCCGCGCATGATGAGTCGCCGCACACCGCGCCGGTCGTGAATCGTCACCCCTTCTTCGAGAGCCTGGCCGATCTCGCGCGGTGCGGCAGACATCGCTTCTTCGCGCCGGACAGCCGGTCCGGGCAGGGCTTGAAAAGTGATCAGATGAACCTCGTCGACGCCGGAAAACTTAAGCACCCGCGCGAGATCGATTGCGGTGTTGCCGCCTCCGATAATCGCCACGCGGTTGTAGGTCGGTATCGCGCCGATCGAAATCCATTCGCGTAGCAAATCGAGTCCGGTTCGAAGATCGCTGGGCACCGTGCCGTCGACCGACCATTCGCGCGGGCGGCTGGTTCCCGGGCCTAGGAAGATAGCCTGAAAGTCCGCGCGCAGCTCATCAATCGAAACATCCCGTCCCACTCGTCGGTTGGGTTTGAATGCAATGCCAACCGCGAGCAGACGAGCTATCTCGCTATTCAGGACCGTCCGCGGCAGTCGATATGGAGGTAGCGCGCTGCGCAACAATCCTCCCGGTTCCGGCTCGGCGTCGAACAAAGTCACCGACAATCCGAGCCGGGCCAGATGATACGCTGCAGAGAGCCCGGCAGGTCCCGCGCCGACGACCGCGACTCGAGGCGCGTCAGGCGACGAAGGCTTTAACGGATAGTTCCAGCCCTCTGCGATGGCGCGATCGCCAAGGAAGCGCTCGACGCTGTGGATCGCGATTGGCTGGTCGTACGATCCGCGGTGGCAGGCGCTCTCGCACGGATGATGGCAGACGCGGCCCGTGATCGCGGGGAGAGGATTCGCGGCCACCAGCATCTCCCATGCGCCGCGCAAGTTTCCTTCCGCAACCATTGCTATATACGCCTGCGGATTTTCTCCCGCGGGACATCCGACCGCGCACGGCGCGCTCCTATGACGATACTGCGGGCGTTGGAGTCGCCAGTCGCCGGTCTTCAGCGCAAGCGACGTGGCCGCATTCGCAAAACTTCCGCGAGTCAGGATTGGCATGGCATCTCCATCACGACCATCGCATCCCACCGCGCATGACGGTATCGGTAGCTTCGGTGTCGCGTGACTCGGATTGTCCGCTGGTCAGTCGATAGCGTTCGATGTTGTAATCGGCCAGCTGCTGAAGGTGCTCGAGTTCCTCTCGCGCTTCTGGAGAATCACTGAATAGATGTTGAAATCGATGCTGCGGACGCAGGTATTCCGCAACCGGGCGGACGTTTCGAATTTGCATCGCGTTCACCACCGCGCCGCGCTCCATCTCGACGATTGGAAAAAACCCGGTTTGCACCGCGAGCCGGGCGATCTCGATACTAAGCGCGCCCTCATGGCCCCATCCGAGCGGACACGGCGAATGCACGAGCAGGAAGGCCGCTCCCTCGATTTCGATACCGCGACGCACTTTCGCTCGTAGGTCCGAAGGATACGCGACGGTCGCAGTGGCGGCATAAGGAATCTGATGCGCGCCGATAATTGCGAGCAGGTCCTTCTTCAGATGCCGCTTGCCCATCCGCTTCTTTCCACTCGGCGAGGTCATTGTCACTGCGGCATGCGGGGTCGAACCGGATCGATGCCCCCCCGTATTCATGTACCCTTCGTTGTCGAAGCAGACGTAGAGCACGTTGTGATTGCGCTCCAGCATTCCGGAGAGCGACTGGAGCCCGATGTCGAAGGTGCCTCCGTCACCGCCCATCGCGACAACCTTGGTTGGACGGCCTTGCATTTTGAGCGCAGCTTCGATTCCTGAGGCGACTGCTGGTGCATTCTCGAACAGCGAATGAATCCAGGGCACGCGCCACGAGCTGCGTGGCCATGCGCTGGTGAAGACTTCGAGACATCCGGTTGCATTCGCAATGATCACATCGGGACCGATCGCCTCGGTCACCAATCGTGCACCGAGCGCCTGCCCACATCCCGGACACGCGAGGTGGCCCGCCTCGAGGCCTCGAAACGCGGGTTGCTTGTGATGTAGCTCAGCGATGTTTGCGGAAGGTTCTTCGGAAGACATTTTAGCGATCCTCCGCGGCGATCTTCGCAGTATCGACATCGATGATCGCGAAGCGCGTCGCATCGCGAGCTCGGGTGGCTTCGAGCAGCTTCGGAAAAATCTCGAGCGGCATATCCCTACCGCCCAGACCGGCGGCAAAGTTGTGGATGCGTGGAGGCGAATGCGCCTCGGAGAGCGCCGCGCGAACCTCCGACCCGATGATTCCACCCCCTCCCGGAGACAGTGCTCGTTCAAGAACAATGAGCTCGGATAGCCCGTCGCACGCGACCTTGAGGTCATCGATCGGAAAGGGACGCATCGAGCGCAACCCAATGAGCTTCACCGGTCCGAATTCCGCAAAGTGGTCCCGCGCATCGGAAAGCGTGCCCATCACGGATCCTATCGAAAGAATTCCGACCGCCGCGTCATCGGAGCCGTCCACCGAGATCAGACCGCCGGATGTTCGACCGGAGATTTTTTCCCAATCGCGATCCGCCGCCAAGATCTCTTCCTGTGCGCGAAGCAGGGCGCGATGATTCATGTATCGAGCCTCAGTGTAAAATTCCGGGGTTACGAGAGTGCCGATGGTGATTGGCTTTCGAGGATCGAGCGAGCGCGCAAAGTGATAAGCCGGCAAAAACGCGTCGACCTGCTGCTGCGTCGGGATATCGACTACTTCCAGCGTATGCGTAAGGACGTAGCCGTCCATGCACACCATCACCGGCAATTCGGTCCGTTCGGCGATTCGAAATGCCTGGATGGTGGTATCAACGGCTTCCTGATTGTTGGCGCAGTAAAGCTGGATCCATCCCGCGTCACGCATCACCATCGAGTCTTGCTGATCGTTCCACGCCGACACCGGAGCGCCGATTGCGCGATTGGCGCAGGTCATAACCAGAGGAATCCGCAGCCCCGCGATGTTGTGCAGGACCTCCGTCATCAGCAGGATTCCCTGCGCTGAACTTGCGGTGTATGCGCGCGAACCTGCAGCCGCTGCGCCGAGCACCGCCGAAATCGCGGAGAACTCGCTTTCTACGCTGATAAGCTCGCATCGCAATTGATCGTCGGCGATCAGCCGCGCGAGTTTTTCGACGATATGGGTCTGCGGCGTGATGGGGTAACCCGCGATCACTTGTGGCCGGCAGAGCGCAACCGCGTGAGCGACTGCCGCGGAGCCCTCAATTGGCCGCAACATAGCTTGTATCCTTCCAGGACGAGGGCGTGACACGCGCCGCCGCCTCGTTCATCAGGTGGATATTTCTATCCAGCGCTTCGCCTTCGAATCGATGCGTCAGAACAGCCTGCAAGGCGGCGAGTGGAATCAAGTCAGTGAGGGTTAGAAACGCAGCCAGCAGAGCTATGTTAGCGATAGGTTCGCCCAACACCTGCATCGCCATCTCTGTCGCAGGAATCGTCGTGACATGCGCGACGGTCGGGAATCGCGTTGAAGGAATTTCTTTTGATGAGTTGATGAGAATCCCACCGCTGGGACGCACTCCTTCACCGATACTCGCGACATGTAGAAGGCTGTGATCCTGAATGATGACGTATAGTGGCTCACGCACTTGGCACCGACGTTGGATTGGACGGTCGCTGATACGTACGAAAGCCGACACCGGGGCGCCTCGGCGCTCAGGGCCAAAGCTCGGATACGCTTGTGCAAACCGCCCATCCTCGAATGCGACCCGGGCGAGAGTATAGGCGGCAACTATGTTCCCCTGACCACCGCGGCCTTCAATGCGTATTTCAATCAAATCAGACATAGGTCCAGATTTGTCGAGCAACATGTGTGCCCGCTTCATCTCACGGAAACATTCGCCTGCGTGTATCTCTTCGATACAGCGGGATGGTCGCGCTGAGCGGCACCGTGGCCGATCGCGTCACGTGATCTGAAAAGCGAGGAAATCCGAGAGGGAGGAAGTGGCCTGATCTGGATTATGGAACCCGATCCTCACTCCTCGTCCGAATCGCCAAAACAAGTATTTACTGTTATTTCGTTGCTGTATTCCTCGGGAGTCCGCTCCGGAACACCAACTGCCAAAAATCGGCTATGCGGCTTCGAAACAGGATCGTCGAGCCAACTACTTCTGCCAGAGGATGTGATTTTTCTCTAATGGAAGTTGCGCCTCCGGATGGTAGGGCGTTACTCGATACGTGTAGTCGGAGGTAGGACGAACAGTTTTCACTTCGGTCGAATAGAAGTAGCCATTGATGGCTCCAGTTATAGAGCCTTCACAGCTTGCAGGCATACACTCGGCGGGTCGGCCTTGCGACGGATCAGCATAGAATTCAACACAGAGAACCGACGGGTCCAGTTCGGACAGATACAGAAACGCCATAATGAATCGCGCTGTAGCGTTTTCAGAGTGCCCGAGACGCAGCAGATCGTGGACTGACGCTCCAACGTCATCGAGGTATTCGCGGAAGTATTTGATCACCAGTGCGGGTCAAAAGCGTCGAAGGCCGATGCCACCAGCCACCCACTCCGAGGGCTATTTCTTGCAGCATTCGACGCTCTGGCTAGGCGTCATAAAGCTTGCTCGCGATGCCACGATCGCTCGGGTTGTTGAGAGGATGGTTGGAGTCTAAAGGAAAAAGTCGACCCGCCCCACGTGTGCATACCAGACGCGCAACAGGACCGATCGTCCAGGCAGTTCGATTGGCACACTCAGCCATCGTCCGCCTTGC